>DASTAW010000030.1 GCA_035712365.1 Terriglobia bacterium | reverse complement strand
CGCTCTCGAACCTGACCGTGATTCATCGCGTGATCTACACCTACCGGGAGGCCCGGCGGATGGAAACTGAAGCCCATGTGGCTCCCCAGGAGGAAGAGCCATCCAGGAAACCCGTCGCCCCCGTGACCCAGTCTTGACAGCAGCTTTGAGCGGTCAATAACATGAAACGATTCAGGCCTCTGAGGGGTTGAAAAGGGCCTGATTCCCTGCCTGCCGATGGCACAACAGCCACAATTGACGGATGCTGGACAAATGTTCCGGGACAACGAAATCCTCCTGACCGGGGGCAACGGGTTCCTGGGCAAAGTGATCCTGGCGATGCTGCTGGAACGCTATCCGGACCTGAAACATCTCCACGTGCTGCTGCGGCCCGGCCAGGGCCTCTCCGCGGAGGAGCGCTTCAAGGCCCAGGTCATGGACTCGCCCGTCATGGCCGCGCTGATTGCCGCACGGGGCGAAAAATTCGTATGGGAAAGGGTCAGCGTCTGGCCGGGCGAACTCAGCCGGCCCGACTGCGGGCTCGACGAGCAGGCGCTGAAGATGATTGCAGCCAGGGTGAAGCTGATCATCAACTGCGCCGGCAAAGTGGAGTTTTTCCCGCCGGTTGAAGAATCGCTCCAGGCCAATGTGGACGGCGTCGAGAACGCCACCGCGCTGGCAAAACGCGCGGGCGCCCGGCTGCTGCACGTATCCACCTGCTTTGTTTCCGGCGAGGCCAACGGCCTGATTGAAGAAACGGAGCCCATCCTGGGCTTCTATCCGCACCGCAAGGGTCCCGATGACACCGCGTTCGACGCTCTCAACGAGCTCGCTTATTGTCGCGAGCAGATCGGCCTGATCACGGAACCCGAAGGGGGCCAGGAAACTGGGAAGCCGCAGGCACGCTCCAGGGAAACGGCGCAGAAACTGGTTGCGCTGGGTAGGCGGCGGGCGGAACATTGGGGATGGGTCAACACCTATACCTATTCCAAGAGCCTGGGCGAACAGTTGATTGCCAGGGAGAAGGATCTGGACTGGTCCATCGTGCGCCCGGCCATTGTTGAAAGCGCGTTGCGGTTTCCTTTCCCCGGCTGGATTGAAGGCGGAAGGACGGCGGCGCCGCTGGTGCTGATGGCCATGAGCGGCCTGAAGCACTGGCCCGTGCGGCGCAACACGCCTCTGGAAGTGGTTCCTGTGGACCTGGTGGCAGCGGCCATCCTGGCAGTGAGCGCGCTGCTGCTCGACGGCCACGCTGAAAAAGTCTATCAGTTGGGGACGGCGGACATGAACCCCATCCGGCTGGGGCCGCTGGTGAATCTGCTGCGGCAGGAAGCGCGAAAAAGGGTGGACCGGAACGGCAAAGGAAGGCTGCCCATCCGCATCGCCGCTTCGCGCGGGCGGGCACGCTTTATTTCCGTTAAACAGGCGCGTGCAAGACGGCAGAGATTGGAGAAGCGCATCCAGCGCGCGCAGGCCATCATTGACCGCATGCACAGCGCGGTGGAAAATGCCGGGCTCCCGGGTAAGAAATCGCTGGCGGGCTGGCAAAGCGCTCTGCGGACGCTGGGATTGCAGGCCCGGTTCCGCGAGCAGACGCTGGACCAGTATCTGCCATTCATCCTGCACAACCGCTACGTTTTTGAATCCGAAAACATCCGCACGGCTTATCAAAAGATTTCCGAAAAGGACAAGCTGTTGCTGCCCTGGGACCCGGAACGAATTCACTGGAAGAATTATTGGATCCATCATCAGATCGCTGGAATTGAAAGATGGGTCCAGCCCGAAGCCGTGAAGGAGTGGTCGTTTAAGATTTAACACTATGCTGAAAAGGCCGTCTGCGTCATGCTGAGCCTGCGAAGCAGGAGAAGCATCTGCTTCCTGTTCTCAGGAGCAATACAAGCAGATCCTTCGCTGCGCCCCGTCCCGTCCGGGACAGGGCTGCGCTCAGGATGACAGGTATGCGACGCTCGCAAGCGTCAACAACCAAATGCCCATCATGCCCCGACAAATCGACGCGGCTCAGCTTGAAGAGCAGATGCTGCAAATTGTCCGCGAGCTTCTCACCGAGCTGGGATCGCTGCGCGCGGCGGAATCCGTCACCCTGCGTTCTTCGCTTGAGCGCGACCTGGGCCTGGGCAGCCTGGAGATGGTGGAACTGCTGGTGCGCACCGAAGCGCACTTCAACGTCCGGCTGCCCGACCGCATCGCCGAGGAAGCCGATACTCCGGCCGACTGGGTGCGCGCCGTCGCCGGCGGCGAAGAAGAAGCTCCCGCTGCGTCACAGCGATACACCATCAGGCAGCCCCATCACGTTGCGCCGCCTCCGCCGGATTCAGCCCGCACTCTGATCGAAGTTTTGCGCAAGCACACCGAGGTGGACCCGGACCGCGTGCAGGCGCACGTGCTGGAAGGCAGCTCGGGGGAAGACGTCAGCTACGGCGAGCTGCTGGCCACCGCTTCAAACGTGGCGGCCGGGCTGGTTTCCGGAGGACTGCGCCGGAATGAAACGGTGGCCATCATGCTGCCCACCTCGCCCCAGTTTTTCTACGCTTTCTTCGGCGTCATGCTGGCGGGCGGAATCGCCGTGCCGATTTATCCTCCGGCGCGGCCGGACAAGATTGAGGAATACGTGCGGCGGCAGGTGGGAATTCTCCGCAACGCGGAAGTCAGATTTCTGATCAGCTTTGAAGCTGCCCGCAGGGTCTCGGAGTTGCTCCGCCTGAACCTGCCCGGCATGCTGGGAGTGACCACTGTCGAAGACCTTGCCTCGAGCGGCGCGCGTCTGCAGCCCGGGGCCATCGAAGCCGCCGAAGCCGCCTTCATTCAGTACACCTCCGGAAGCACCGGCGATCCCAAGGGCGTGGTGCTCACCCAATCGAACCTGCTGGCCAACATTCGCGGCATTGGCTGGGCAGTGGGCGTGCAGCCCTCCGACATCGTGGTGAGTTGGCTGCCCCTTTATCACGACATGGGCCTGATCGGCTCATGGCTCTACAGCATTTATTACGCGCTGCCCATCACCATCCTCTCGCCGCTGGCGTTTCTGAGCCGGCCGGAAAAATGGTTGTGGGCGTTGCACGATTCCGGCGGCACGCTCTGCCCCGCTCCGAATTTCTCCTACGAACTCTGCGCCCGAAAAATCCCCGATAGCGCCATTGAAGGGCTTGATCTCAGCGCCTGGCGCGTCGCCATCAATGCCGGCGAAGCCGTACTGCCCGACACCCTGGAACGCTTTGAACAGCGATTCAAGCCCTACGGCTTTCGCGCAGAAAGTTTTGTCCCCTGTTACGGCCTGGCTGAGTCGTCCGTGGCCCTGGCGTTTCCGCCCCTTGACCGCCGTCCGGTAATTGACCGCATCCGCCGCGACGTGTTCGAGGCTGAAGGCAAGGCCGTTCCCGCCGAAGCGGAGGATTCAAGCGCGCTGCGATTTGTGGCCAACGGCAGGGCCTTGCCGGAACACGAAATTAAAGTGATCGGTCCTGAAGGGAATCCGCTCGGCGAGCGCATCCAGGGCAAGGTGCTTTTCCGAGGCCCATCCAAGACAGCGGGATACTTCCGCAATCCCAAAGCGACGGCAGCCGTCACCGTCGAAGGCGGCTGGATGGACTCAGGCGATCTTGGCTACTGGGCCAACGGCGAGATCTACATTACGGGACGCGCCAAGGACCTGATTATCAAATCCGGCCGCAACATCGTTCCGCAGGAAGTGGAGCTTGCCGCTGCTGAAGTGCCGGAGGTGCGGCGGGGATGCGTGGCGGCCTTTGGCAGGCGCGATCCCGAACTCGGCACCGAGCAATTGGTGGTGGTGGCGGAAACCCGCGTGGCCAACAAGGAAGACCTTGACCGCATTGAGGCTGAGGTGATTGAGCGAGTAGGCCTGGCGGTTGGCATTCCGCCAGACAAAGTCGAGCTGGTGGCGCCACAAAGCATTCCCAAAACCTCGAGCGGCAAGATCCGGCGCAATGAGACACGCCTGCTCTACGAGCGCGGCGAACTCGAACTCAATCGCCGGCCGCCCTGGCTGCAGATTCTGCGCCTGTGGTGGGAGAGTCTGGGCGCCTGGATGCGACTTTGCCTGGCGCGCTGCGGACGCTGGCTCACGCGCAAAATTTCGCAGGCGCTACTTCTGACCTTGGGGGTTGGCGGCGGGTTGCTGGCGCGGGGCGTTCCCGGCGCGGGAGCCAGGTTCGCCATCGTTGCCGCCACTGCAAGAATTCTGCTGAAGCTGCTCGGCCACAAGATCGAACTGGACGGGGGTGAACGGTTCAAACCGGGGCGGCCGGCCGTCCTGATGGCCAACCGCGCCGGCGGCGTGGACGCCCTGGCGTTGGCTGCGGTTCTCCCCATGCCAGTCTGGTTTTCAGATTCAGGAGCGGTCGATACTCTTCCGGCCACTCTCATATTCCTGCTCAGGCCGCTGGTGCTTCCGCCGCTGCGCGCGCCCAGCCTTCCGCCCGGCGGCACGCTGCGCCAGCGCATTCGCCAGGGACTCGAAGATGGCCATGCGGTCATGGTGCTTTCTGAGGGACCACCGACTGTTCCGGCGCATCTCAGCCGGTTCCGGCTGGACGCCCTGGACGCGGCCGTGCAGACCGGCAATCCGATTTACCCTCTCGGGGTCCGCGGAACTTCCTCTATACTTTCTGTAGGCACAAGGATGCCGGGGCGAGGGGAAGCAAAGATCGCGGTGGGAGGGCCGCTCTACATCCAGATGAACGATGTGCGCGAGCTGGCGACACTGCGGGAGCAGGTCAGGGAAGCCATTGCCAGGCTCTGCGCCTGATGGGACCAGGGGAAGGCCACAAAAACACCTAGCCATGCCTGCGAGCACGTTGGGAATCATTGTCCGGTTCATTGTCTGCTTTTTCGTGGGATCCATACCCTTTGCAGTGCTGTCCATGGCGGGCAGCGGCATCAACATCCGTTCCGTGGGCTCGGGGAATCCCGGCTTCAACAATGTCCTGCGCGTGAACAAGTGGCGCGCAGTGCTGACGCTGATCGGCGACATGGGTAAGGGGTATATTGCTGTATGGCTGGCCAGCCATGGGGCGCATGGGGTGGCGCTGGGCTGGCTGTTCGGCTTCGGAGCCATTCTGGGGCACTGTTTCTCGCCTTTTTTGAAATTTAATGGAGGCAAGGGAATTGCGACTTCGGCTGGCGTGATGCTGTGGCTTTATCCCTTGTGGGCTGCTGTGGCCCTGGCTTTTTTTGTGATCATGCGATTGATCAGCAGCCGCCTGAAGTGGCCTGAAGCGGGCGCGACCGCTTCCCTCAGCACCTGGGTGCTGTTCGTGATCCTGATGCTCGCCTTCGTCAGCCCGCAGGATGCACTCTACGCCGCTTTACTGACGCTGTTTCTCGGGTGGAGGCACAAGAAGAATTTTCAGAACCTCCTGGCCCATCGCAGCTCTCGAAGGCGGGCCGCATCGATGAAGATTCCCGAATCATGAACACCAATCAACGGCTGGCTTTTTATGATTTCGATGGGACCCTGACTTCGGGCAACATCGTCCGAAGATACGCCTACTTCACCCTGCACCAGCCGTCGAAAGCCCGGGCGGCGTTGAAATTCGCCAAGCTGCTGCTGAGCGTTCCGTCATGGCTGGCCCTGGAGTCGCGTTCCAGGCGGCGCTTCAACGAAGTCTTTTTTCGCGAATATCGCGGCATGCACGAGCAGGTGCTGCGGGGCCAGTCGCGGCAGCTTTTTGATGAAGAAATCCTGCCGTCCATCTATCCGGACGCGCTGCTGCTGCTCGAGGAAGACCGCAGGCAAGGATACCTGCCGGTGCTGGTGTCCGGCGAACTGGATGTTGCTCTGGACGAGGTAATCCGGTACCTTGGTTTCCAATCTGTGATCTCGAACCGCCTGGTTTTCAGCGACGGGACCGCAACCGGGGAAGTGGAAGCTCCGCTGATCGCCGAGGAAGAAAAGGTCCGTGCCATGGAAAGGCTGTGCAGGCAGTATGCAACGGAAATGAAACAGTGCAAGGCTTACTCGGATAGTTTTTCAGATTTGTCGATGCTGGAAGCTGTGGGCATTCCGGTCGCCGTCAATCCTGACCGCAGGCTCAAGCGTGTGGCCCTGGAGCGTGCCTGGACCATTCTGGACTTAAAGAGAGGCTTCGATGTCAGACAACGCCGGGAACCATCACCCGGCGGGGCCGCCGGCGTTTGAGTTCGGCGATCCCACACCCAACGCGGTAGGGCGCAATGCGGTGGTTTCGCACGAGGACTGCGTCGTGCAACTCGAGGGCCGCTCGGCTGAGCGCCTGATGTGGTATGGCGAGGACCTTCTGTCCGTCAGGATGCCGGCGGGCACAAGGGTCCTCTACCCCAATCCCACTATTGCCGGCCTTAAGGACCGCCACGCCGCCATCCAATATGCCATTGACCATCCTGAGCAGATGGAGCCTCTCTCGGCGCTGCTGCGGCCGGGGATGAAAGTTACCATCGCCATCGATGACATTTCCCTGCCCCTGCCGAAAATGAAGCGGCCGGACGTCCGCGAATCCGTCCTGACCGTCGTGCTGAAACTGCTTGCCCAGAAAGGTGTCGAGGACATCCACATTATCGTGGCAACTTCCTACCACCGGCGCATGACGGCTGCCGAAATCCGTCGCGCTGTCGGCAACCGGATCTTTTCAAGCTTTTACCCCGACCGGCTCTACAACCACGACGGCGACGCTCCGGACGGCATGGTGGACCTGGGGACCACTGAAATCGGCGAAAGAGTCCGCATCAACCGCCGGGCGGCGGAATCCGACCTGCTGATTTACTCCAACATCAACCTCGTTCCCATGGATGGCGGAAGCAAGTCCGTCAGCGTGGGGCTGTGCGACTACGCTACACTGCAGGCCCATCACACGCCGCAGACCATCCTGGCCAGCAATTCCTATTTTGATCATACGCGGTCTGCCATGAACCCCTCCTGTGATCGCATCATGGAAGTGATCAATCGCCACCTGAAGGTCTTCCATATTGAGACGGTGCTCAACAACCGCATGTTCGAGCCTGCTATGGCGTTTTTCACGAAGAACGAAGACTCCTGGACGGGCGTCGATCGCGCCATGTTTGAAGCCACGCGCAAGGGCCTGGGCATGCTTCCCCGGGCGGCCAAGCGGAAAACCCTGTTTGCCATTCCGGCGCCCTATCAGATGATCGCCGTCCATGCCGGCGCCACGCTGCCCACTCATGCGAAAACCCTGGCCTACTGTTACGCGCAGTATTGCACGCCGCTCGATGGGCAGTCGGACGTGGTGGTCTACGGCATTCCTTTCGTTTCTCCATATAACGTGAATTCGATTCTGAATCCTCTGCTGGTGCAGGTGATGGCGCTTGGATACTTCCACAACATGTACCGCGGCATGCCGGTGGTAAAGAAGAACGGCGTGCTGATCATCACTCATCCGCTCTACAATGAATTTGACCCGCTGCACCATCCTTCTTACATCGAGTTCTTCAATCGAATTCTGCCGGAGACGCGAAATTCAATGGAATTGCAGCGGAAATACGAAGAACAGTTTGCCCGCGATCCGGACTACATCCGCATGTACCGCACCGGCCACGCCTACCACGGCGTGCATCCGTTCTACATGTGGTACTGGGGAGAAAACGGGCGCGCGCACACGGGTAAGGTAATCGTGGTGGGAGCGGAATCGAGACGGGCGGCCAAAATCATGGGATGGGACACCGCCCAGAACATGAAAGAGGCGCTCGATATGGCACAGAGCCATGTGGGCCGCAAACCCAGCACCACCATGATGCACTTTGCGCCCATCCTGATGGCCGATGTGCAGGGAACGCCCGGGAGCATCTGATGGCGCCGAAAACCGTTCTCATCACCGGAGCGACAGGATTTCTCGGCAAGCATCTGGTGGAGCGACTGAGGGCAGAACCAGACTCCCTGCGGCTGCGGGTGTTTTGCCGCGGCCTGTCACCCTGGGAACAGGATCCGGCCGTGGAAGTGGTCCACGGCGACATCGTAAATCGCCAGCAGGTACAGCATGCGGCGAAGGGCGTCTCCGAGATCTATCACCTGGCGGGAATCGTCTCGCGCGACTCGAAGGACCAGGAACTCCTTTATGAGACGCATATTGAAGGAACCCGAAACGTCTGCGAGGCCGCCCTGGAATATCAGGTAAGCAAGATCGTGATGGTATCCAGTTCAGGCACCATCGCCGTCGGCACAACTCCGGCGGTCTATGATGAAACATCCGGCTATAAGAATGAAGTGCTCGCCGAATGGCCATACTATCTGAGCAAGATTTTTTCCGAAAAGCTGGCGCTTGATTACCATGCCCGCAGCGGACTGAACGTGGTCATCGCCAACCCCAGCCTGCTACTTGGTGTTGGCGATGAGCGCAATTCTTCCACCCGCGACGTGGCGCTTTTTCTCCAGGGCGAAATCAAGGCGATTCCCAAAGGCGGGCTCAATTTTGTGGATGTCCGCGACGTTGCCCGCGGATTGATGCTGGCCATGGACAAAGGAAAGCCCGGCGAGCGATACCTGATGGGCAACGTCAACTGGACTTTCCGGCAGTTGATTGAAAAGGTGGCGGAAATCTCCGGCAAAGCCCCGCCCTCGATGGAGCCGCCCTTCGAGGTTTCACTGTGGGGCGCGCGCGCGATGCGGGTAATCTATCCGCTGCTGGGAAAGAAAATCGAGCTGGACGACGCCTCCGTCAAAATGTCAGCGCATTACTGGTATTGCGATTCCACCAAAGCCCGCACGGAGCTCGGCTTCCAGACGCGCGACCCGGAAGAAACGCTCAAGGAAACCGTCGAGGATGTTCACCTGCGCCTCTATCGAAGCGGCCGACTCCCTCCCGTCGTATGAGCACGCCGTCAAAAATAGCTGCCGTTGTCAATCCGCATTCCGCCGGCGGAAGGACGGCCCGGCATTGGCCGCAGCTTGCCGCCATGCTCGAAAGCCGCCTGGGCCACGTCATCACCCGCTTCACGAGCGAACCGGGCGCGGGAATCGCCATCGCGCGTGCCCTGCTGCGCGAAGGCTGCGATCTGATAATCGCAGTGGGCGGCGACGGGACTGTCAATGAAGTTGCCAACGGTTTTTTTGACAAGGACCAGATGGTCTGGCCGGAAGCCGTGCTCGGAATTCTGCCGCTCGGTACCGGCGGTGACTTCCGCCGCACACTGGAAATTCCTGCCGACGCCGTCCGAGCGATCGAAATCCTGGCTACCGGTGTTCCCACTTTGATCGATGTCGGCAAGGCCACATTTCGCGCCGGCAGCGGCGGCAAGGCCAGCCGGTATTTTGTTAATCTGATCAGCTTTGGAATGGGCGGGCAGGTGGCCGCTCAGTCAAAGAATTTTATGGGCCGGTTCGGAGGAAAATCGGCTTTCTTCTGGGCAACCCTAAAAACGTTCCTCAGCTATCGCGGCCAGCACGTGAGCCTTGTTTTGGATGGAAGCTCAACCCGCCTGCCGTTCTTCATCACCAACGTCGCTGTTGGCAACGGCCAGTTCCACGGCGGGGGCATGCGGCCCTGCCCGGCGGCTGTCCCCAATGACGGAGTCCTGGATGTAACAGTTATCAGCTACGCCGGGGCCCTGAAGCTGCTGAGCAGCTTTTCCATGCTCTATTCAGGCGAGGTTTATTCCCATCCGAATGTCCGCCACTTCCAAGCCGCGCACATCCTTGCAGAAGCCGGCGGCGTCACCGAAATCGAGATCGACGGCGAGCCGGTGGGGACGCTCCCGCTGGAAGTCACCCTGCTGCCACGGCAGCTTCGCGTGCAGGTGGCGTCATGCAGTCCGTTGCTCAGCGAGTCGGAGGTCGCGAAGGAAGGAAGAAAGGTTTCACAAAAAAAGTAGCCTGGGTTGCTTTTGCAACCCAGGCTGAGCCCCGAGTGCCGTGGGGAGGGGGACGCTGGCCTCGGGTCATTCGTCGCTTCCCGTAATCATCGCGGCGGTGCCTGATTCATTTGCCGAACGCTTCTTTATCGCGTTCGCGGCGCCCCGAGTAGGGAAACAATGCCAATTTCTGATCTTCTTGCGCCGTCATTCACTCGCGACGGCCTGGCTGTTGTAAGGCGCTTCACAGCCAACTTGCCACGCTTGAACATTAAGCAAACGGTGTTCCAATTGGGGGACAAGGCGCCTCATAATTCTGAATGCTTCCCAGACGCCGCCTTCGGGTTCGGGGGGTTGGCGCCCTTGCAGAATTTTCGGACGGGGGCGAAACCGTCTTCGCCTCACGCGATGCCTGGGGCCGCCGAAGCCGCTGCAATGGCAGGTATAAAGGGCTGCCGCCTCACCACTTGGGCAAGAGTTCCACGAGGTGTTGGCGCGCTCCCGTCGGCTGGCCCCTTGCGTCCTCTGAAGCTTTCAGTTAGCATGAGAAATTCCAAATAAAAATCCAGTCGCACCTTTGGTTACTCATCAATCAATTATGTAAGTTGTATACTGTTCGAGAATAATTTGCACACTTCCGGGCAAGAATTACATGTGCTCTGAACCCGCTCTGAAAAGGGCAGGGATTGGTTACCGAAGGCGAACAAACAACGAAACTAGCGCCCATGACATGAAAGAAAAGCCTGAATCAGCCCGTAGTCTAAAGATTCTGAACCTGATGGCTAGGAAGGATATCGGCGAAGATGAACCCGTCGCGCTCCAACACGACGCCGCGACCAATCTCGATAGGCGCCCTGAACATAGGACCCCGCCAAGCAAAGGTATGAAATTCGCCATTCTCGCCGCAGGGATCGACGTTTTTAGGCAGATCAGCCAGGAGTTCGGCGTCAAACTGGCGCCCTGCAAATGATCGATCGAGCTTTCTGGGATCAACGCAAGTGAGGACCGCCTGCAGACCAGCATGCACCATCTGGCTGGCAAGCTGGCCGGTTTCGAGCCTCCACAAGGGAAAGACCGGCGTGATTCCCGTACCAGCCAGTTGATTCTCCCGGTAGCGGCGGATATCTTCCAGGAAGAGATCGCCAAAAATCATGTGGCTAATGCCCTCGCCGCGTGCCCTTTCGACGGCCGCGGACATGGCTTCTTCGTAGGTAGCATTCGGGCAAGGGCTGGGGATGGGAATGGTAACCAGGGGCAGGCCGGCGCTTTCCGCCTGCGCCCGCAGGAGCGGTTCGCGGACAGCGTGCATGGCGACGCGGTTGTATTCGGCATTTACTGTGGTCATCAGAGCCTCTACGCTATACTCGCCCTGCCGGTGTACCATTTCGAGACACCAGGCGCTGTCCTTTCCCGTACTCCATGAGAGCCAGGCCCTCTTCAAATCCATTCTTTTCTCCTTGAGCCATCAACCATACCTGCAGATGGCCAAATCGGCAAGTGCCATTCCCCCGGCATCCCAGCAAAGTCCGCCTACCACAAAATCCCAGTCGAACCGAAATTAAGATCCAGGCATCAGATTGTGGGAGGGGCAAAGAGGCGGGCAGCGCCGGAACAGCGGCGGTGCTTCCCCGCTTTTTGAATCAGTGGCTCTTTTGCACTTTCCGCAACGGGCAGAAATTCTACTGGACAAACAACAGGAAGTTAAGTAAAATGACTGGTAAGTCATTTTACTGGTCTTGCAAGTCATTATGCCCGTCTTCGGTAAAACACGCAAGGATGTAATCAAAGAGTTCCGCACCGCTGAGTTGCTGGAAGCTGCCCGCAAGTTGTTTGCAGAAAAGGGTTTCCACGTCACAACGGTCGAGAATATCGCCGTCGCCGCCGGAGTTGCGAAAGGCACGGTCTATCTCTATTACAAGTCCAAGCAAGATGTGTACTGGGCGGCGCTCGAGCGCGGCATCACAGAGCTACAGAACGAGATCCAAACCCGGCTAGAAGCTGAAGAGACGCCGGAAGACAAGGTTCGTGCCTTCATCAGCATCAAAATCCGCTACTTCGAAATGAACAGGGACTTCTTCCGAATTTATTTTTCCGAGCTCGGCAGCGGTCTCTCCCATCCGGCCCAAATGCCCCCACAAATTGAGCAAATGTATCTGCAACAAGCGCACATCCTTGAAGCCGTTCTTCAGCAGGGCATCCAGTCCAAGATCATACGTGAAATCCGCGCGGACACGGCAGCAGTGGCCATTAGTGATCTGATCCGGGGCATCATCGTCCAGCGGCTGCTGGGCTGGTCAACCAAGGACGTCGAATCCGACATCGAGTTTGTTTTCGATCTTGTATGGAGAGGAGTAGCAGCGTGACAACCAACGCACGGACCGCCAGCCTTCTGCTAGCCGCACTCATCTTCGCCTGGACGTGCGCAGCGGCACAAACCGGTCCAGCCATGAACACTTACTCCGCCGGCGCAACAGAGTCGGACTCGAGTGCCTCCACCGTTACGCTGCAACAGGCGCCGGGAGAGGACCCATTCCTGGGGAGCGCCCCGCCTGGGGCTGCCCAGCCGGGTGTGATGCCGCTTTCCCTGAGTGACGCCATCAATCGCGGCCTGAAGTACAACCTGGGCATCCTGATGAGCGACCAGGCCACGCAGCAGGCGCGCGGTGCAAAGATCCACGCCCTCAGCAAACTGCTGCCTCAAGTTTCGGCGGGGGCGTCCGAAACCAGCGAACAGATAAACCTCAAGGCCCTCGGCTTTCCGAATTTTCCCGGAGTGCCTGACATTATCGGGCCGTTTAGCGTGTTCGACGTCCGCGGATATCTGGACCAGCCCGTCCTGGACCTTGAAAACCTCCATAAGGAGAAGGCTGAATCACAGAACGTCAAAGCGGCGCAGTACACCTATCAGAATGCGCGCGACCTCGTGGTGCTGGTTTCCGCCAATCTGTACCTCGAAGCAGTGGCGGGATCCAGTCGGGTGGACTCCGCGCGCGCGGAGGTTAAAACGGCGCAGGCGGTTTACGACCGCGCGGCGGACATGAAAAAAGCCGGCATGGTTCCCGGTATTGACGTCCTGCGCAGCCAGGTGGAACTCGAGGGGCAGCAGCAGCGGCTGATTTATCTGGAGAACCTGTTCCAGAAGGAAAAGCTGAACCTGGCCCGGGCCATCGGGTTGCCCGTGGCGCAGCAGTTCAGTCTTACGGACACGGTCCCGTATTCCCCGCCGCCGCCGATCAGCCTGGAGCAGGCGCTCACCCGAGCGCTTGCGGCCCGCGCCGATTACAAAGGCCTGGAGGCGCAGGTGCGCGCGGCCGAATCGCTGAAGAAAGCTGCGCATAGCGAAGCGCTGCCCAGCCTGAATTTTCATGCGGACTATGGCGACATCGGACCCGCTCCGGGAAATTCCCACGGCACCTACACCGTGGCAGCCAGTGTCAAGATACCGCTGTTTCAGGGAGGGAAAGTTCGCGGAGATGTCATGCAGGCGGACGCGCTGCTTAAACAGCGCCAGTCTCAGCTCTCGGACCTGCAGAGCAAGATTGAATATCAGGTGCGAACGGCCTTCCTGGACTTGAAATCGTCGCAGGAACAGGTGCAGGTGGCCAAGAGCGCCCAGGACCTCGCACATGAACAATTGGCACAGGCAAGCGACCGGTTTACGGCCGGAGTGGTGAACAGCCTTGAAGTTGTGCAGGCGCAGGAAGCTGTTGCCACGGCTGAAGAGAACTACATCTCCAGCCTCTACCGCTATAACGTTGCCAAGGCGTCGCTGGCCCGCGCCCTGGGTCTGGCGGAAGAGGCCTTCAAGCAAATGACGGGAGGGAGCAGGTAATGGCAGAAGCTACGCAAGTTGAGGAGCTCAACAGCAGTCTTACGGCAAACGGGTCCGAGCCCGGGCCTCACCGTTCGTTTTTTCAACTTCATCCCTGGGCCAAGTGGGTCTTGATCGTGATCGGCGTGCTCGCGATTGCAGGTGGAATTTTCCTCTGGAGGTACTACTCCACGCACGTGTCCACAGATGACGCGCAGATCGATGGCGACCTGTATCCCATCAGTTCGCGCGTGAACGGCCACGTGCGGGGGGTGGAAGTGCGAAACAACGAGTTCGTCAAAAAAGGGACGGTCCTGGTGCGGATAGATCCCACGGATTACCAGGTGGCCCTTGAGCACGCCCAGGCCGGATACGCCATGGCCCTGGCTCGCGCCCAGGCATCGCAGGCAAGTGTGCCGATCAGTTCCATCAATTCCTCGACCGGCATCTCATCCGCCCAGGCCCGTGTAGAGGCGGCCCAGGCCGCCGTCAACGCCGCGGAAAAACAATCGCAGGCGGCGGAGGCAAAGGTTAAGCAGTCGCAGGCTGATTACGCCAAGGCCAAATCGGACCTGGCGCGGTATGCGCAACTGGTGAAAAAAGACGAGGTATCTCAGCAGGAGTACGAGCACGCTTTGCAGACGGCGGAGGCCGCTTCTGCCGCGGTTGACGCTACGCAGTCAGCCGCCGCAGCGGTCCAGCAGAATGTCGCTCTCGCGCAAGCCCAGTTGGCGCAGGTTCAATCGGACCTCCTGGCGTCCGAGACCGGGCCGCAGCGGGTGCGTGTGAGCCGCGCGGAAGCTGAGGCCGCCCAGGCCGCCGTCAAGACCGCCAAAGCCGCGCTGGACCAAGCCCAACTGAGTGTGGACTACTGCGTGATTCGCGCACCGGCGGACGGCATTGTGGGCAAAAAGGCGGTGGAGGTGGGCCAGAACATTGGAATCGGTCAGGCCTTGATGGCCATTGTTCCGGTGGAAGGGCTCTACATAACGGCCAATTTCAAGGAAACTGACTTAAAGGACATGCGGCCGGGCGATCCGGCCACCATTCACGTGGACGCCTATGACCACGACTATAAAGGCCACGTGCTGAACATCGCCGGCGCCACCGGTGAGACGTTCAGCCTGCTCCCTCCGGAAAACGCCACAGGAAACTATGTCAAGGTCGTGCAACGGATTCCGGTCAGGATTGTTTTCGATGCCGGGCAGGACCGCGACCACCTGCTGCGCGTGGGCATGTCTGTGGAACCCACGGTTGTTACAAAAAACTAGAAGAACACAATGGTCCACGTTATCACAATCAGCCGCGAGTACGGCAGCGGCGGCGCCACCCTTGCAGAAAGTTGAAACCGTGACAGCCACCATCCTCTGCGCCGCGGGACTCACAGCCAGGACTTCCTGACCATGGCAACAGAATTCGAAGCGCCTAAAATCAACCCCTGGATCATCGCCACCGCCGTGATGCTGAGCACCTTTATGGAAGTGCTCGACACCACCGTGGTGAACGTCTCCCTGCCGCACATCGCTGGCAGCATGTCAGCCTCAGTGGATGAAGCCACCTGGACGCTGACCTCCTACCTGGTGGCCAACGCCATCATCCTCCCGATGACGGGCTGGCTCTCCAATCACTTCGGGCGCAAGCGAATGTTGATGACGTCCGTCACCGGATTCACCATCGCTTCTTTTCTGTGCGGTCTGGCGCCTAACCTGCCGCTGCTGGTCATCTTCAGGATCGTTCAGGGAGCATGCGGCGGCGGGCTGCAGCCCATTTCGCAGGCCGTCCTGCTGGAGTCCTTTCCTCCCGAAGATCGCGGCAAGGCCATGGGCTTCTGGGGCCTTGGAATTGTGGTGGCGCCCATGCTGGGCCCGGTGCTCGGAGGCTGGCTGACCGACAGCTACAGTTGGCGCTGGGTGTTTTACATCAATATTCCGGTGGGGATTCTGGCGCTTATCATGACCCAGCTCTTTATTTTCGATCCGTCCTACATCCGGCGGACCGCGGGCAAAATCGATTACTGGGGCATGGGAATGCTGGCCGTGGGGATCGCCGCATTGCAGGTCGTTCTGGACAAGGGCCAGGAAAAAGACTGGTTCTCGTCTGACTTTATCGCGCGGCTGGCCCTCATCGCCGTCGTCGCCCTTGTCGTCTTCGTGATTTATGAACTTGTGATTTCCCACCCCGTGGTAGACCTTCGGGCCTTCAAAGAACGCACCTACAGCGCGGGCGTATTTCTCATGACTATTCTGGGCTTTGTGCTGTATGGGAGCCTGGTGATTCTGCCCATTTTCCTGCAGGTCATTCTGGGCTACCCGGCGCTGCAGGCGGGGATCGCCATGTTTCCGAGAGGCTTAGGGTCTTTTATTGCCATGCCTTTCGTCGGCGCCATCATGTCCCGCTTTGACCCGCGAAAGCTGTTGGTGATCGGACTGATCGCCTGTTCTTTATCGCTGGTGATGTTGGGCACGCTGAACCTGAACGTGGGTTACTGGCAAATCTTTTGGGCGCAGTTCCTGCAAGGATTGTCTCTGGGGTTCCTGTTTGTGCCGCTCACTACCGTCACCATGGATCCCATTCCGAATGAGAAAATGGGCAATGCCACCAGCATCTTTAACCTGATGCGGAACATCGGCGGGAGCATGGGAATCGCGCTCTCCACCACCATCGTTGCGCGGAGCACCCAGCGCTACACAAATTTCCTGGGGCGGAACGTTAATCCCTACAGCCCGCAAACCCAGTCAATGTTCGAAGGCCTTCGCAGCTATTTCATGAGCTCCGGCGCGGACGCCGTCACTGCGACCAGCCGTGCCTACGCGGCGCTGTTTGGCATGGTGCAGCGGCAGGCGTCGATGCTCTCGTTCAACCACACCTACTTGTTCCTCGCCGTGCTGTTCATCATCGTCATGCCCGCCGTTCTGCTGATGCGAAAACCCAAATCCCGCGGCGGCATGCCGGCACACTGACGCGGCCGGCGGGCGAGCGGCGTTGATTGTCCCCGTTTCGGCGCCTGCGACTTCGCGGCCCTCTTTCGCATTCAGGGACCTCGAATTATGGTCTGAACTGCTCTGTGTTCCCCACCGCCCGGGTCAGACGCAAACCGGCCTTACTCGGCCAGGCGGGCACGGCCTAAGTGCTGCTCACGCATTGGGCGTGTACCGTCTGGCAAGCGCCAGTGCTCTCTCTGGGGGAGGAAGGGCAGGAGGAGGAGTTGGAACAGCCGCAGTTCGTTTGTGTCCCGGAACGCGGGTACGCCGATGGTGATCTGGTCCTGCGGAACGTCCAGGCGCAGCGTGCCGTGAAGCCGGTCCCAGACGCTGAACAGGTTGGTGAAATTCGAGTCGGTCTCGCCACGGACAATGGAGTGGTGTATCCCGTGCATCCGCGGCGTGATGATGACCCAGACCAGCAGCCGCTCCAGCCGGTAAGGCAGCCTCCAGTTGCTGTGCTGGAACGCAACCGATGCCTCGAAGACCACTTCGTAGACGAGCACGGCTACCGCGCCCGCCCCGAACAGCAACACTCCGGCCACGCGGAACAGGCCACTCAGGACCATCTCTCCAAAGTGGAACCGGACCGCGGTCAGAACGCTGAGGTCCAGGTCTGTGTGATGAACGTTGTGGAACCGCCAGAGCAGCGGCGCCTTGTGGCTGAGCACGTGCCAGGCATAGAGCACATAGTCCATCAACAGGAACGTGAGCGCGCCGTGCAACCACGAGGGCATCGTGACCGCGTTCAGCAAGCCGAAGTGCGCCTCGCTTGCCCAATAGGCCGCCGCCAGTTCCGCGGGGATGAGCCCCAGGCGCAACACCAGGAAGGCCGGCACCGACACGCCGACGTTAGTGACCGAGCGGGGCAAGGTCTTCTGCACCCATCTGCGCAGAGGCCGCCGATACTCCAGGGCCAGCAGCACGCAAACCAACACCAGCAGCGCCGGCCCGCCGTAATAGTCCAGAATCGGGTTATAAATTTTGTAATGCATTAGCGACTCGCGCCGCTCGCCAGTTTCGGGCGCTGGCGTGTCAAGCCTATCGAACACCCTTTATTCCGGGCCGCTCCCAGCCGCCACGGGAAATCCTTGCGCCCGCCACTCCGGGATGCCATCTTCCAGCCGGAAAGCGCGGAAGCCTTTCGCCTTCAGAATTTCCACGGCCTCCCTTGCCAGAACGCAGTAAGGGCCGCGGCAGTACGCCACGATCTCCTGGTTTTTCGGGAGCGCAGACAGGCGCGCTTTCAGGTTTTTGAGGGGCAACGAAAGGGCGCCGGGGATGTGTCCAGCCCGGTACTCTTCGGGCGGCCGCACGTCGAGGACTACAACTTCCCCTCTGCGCACGCGCCGCAGCAGCGCCTTCTTTTCGACAGGTTCAAGCTGCTCCGGGTCTTCCCGGAGCTGCCTCATCATGGATTCCACTTCCGCGAGGCGCAGTTCCGCAAGAGATCTCAGCTTCTGAAAAAAATCGCAGACCGCTGAATCCGCCAGACGATAGGTGACGTACAATCCCTGCTTGTCAGCTTCCACCAGGCGCGCGCCGCGAAGCACCTGAAGGTGCTGCGAAGCGTTGGCAACGCTCTGGCCAGCCTCCCTCGCCAGGCCTTCCACCGTGCGCGGGCCCTGGCACAACAGGTCGAGCAGTTCAAGGCGGGGCGGGCTTGCCACGGCCTTGCCGATTCTGGCGAGCTGTTCGTAGATCGCTTTTTTGACACCCATCGAAGCGCCCATAACAGTATTCAATAGCATAGTTGAATATGGGCCGGGTCGTCAAGGCCCCTGCCGCGCGCGCCGTAGAAAATGTCTTCCTCTCCTCCGGTCTTTCCACCTTGTGTACACACCGGGGTCAATCGAAAGCAGGAGGGATCGCTCGCGGCGACGGTTGCGGTCCAAGGAGGGCCATGAAGAAAATTTGATGCCCGGAGGCAATGCGCTACAATAAGCTCGGCCTGCGCTTGCCGGGGCATCGCAGGCGCCGAGACGCAATGGATGAAATCATTGAGGTAGGCCGTCTTCACAAGAGTTTTGGGACCGTTGCGGCGCTGCGGGGCGTCAGCTTTACGGTTTCACAATCGCAGTTGACGGTCATCATCGGTCCTTCGGGTTGCGGAAAGTCAACGCTCCTGCGCTGTTTGAACGGCCTCGAGACATTTGACAGCGGGCGCGTGCGGATTGGAAACATCACTCTCGAACGGCAAAATCAGGCGCAGGACGGAAACCGAAATGCCCTTCGGGAACTGCGGAAGGAAGTCGGCCTCGTCTTCCAGGGATTTAATCTGTTTCCGCACCTGACTGTGCTGGAAAACGCCGTCAAGTCGCCGATGGTGGTAAAGGGGCTTGGCCGCAAAGAAGCGGAGGCAAGGGCGGCGGAATTGCTGGCGAAGGTCGGCCTCGAGGACCGCGCCCATTATTATCCATCGCAACTTTCCGGCGGGCAGCAGCAGCGGGCGGCCATCGCCCGCGCCCTTGCCATGTCTCCCAAGGTGATGCTCTATGACGAGCCGACCTCCGCCCTCGATCCAAGCCTCGTGAACGAAGTGCTGCAGATCATGCGCAGGCTTGACGACGAGGGAATGACGCAGGTGGTTGTCACTCACGAGATGCGCTTCGCGCGGGAGGCGGCGGACAACATCCTGTTTCTGGATGAGGGCGAGATCGTCGAATCCGGCCCCGCGGAAGCTCTGTTCAGGTCGCCGCGCGACGCGCGCACCCGCCAGTTTCTCCGCAATTTCTTTTAATGAGGTCCATCAAAATGAGACGTATTCCGGCAGTGCTGGCGATCAGCTTACTGGCCCTGGCAACGGCGCCCCTCGCCCTGGGCGGCGCACCTGAGCTTCGATGGGGCGGCGACGCGGAGGGCGGCGCGCCCTATGTCTTCGCCAATCCCAGAAATCCGCGGGAGACCATCGGATTTGAGGTGGACCTGGCCAAGGCGCTGGGGCAAAAGCTCCATCGTCGCGCCGTCTTCGTGCAGAACCAGTGGGACGGGCTGATCTCAGGTCTCGAGCGCGGCGATTATGATATTGCCCTCAATGGACTCGAAATTACCGCCGACCGCGAGCGCGAAATCAATTTTACAATCCCCTACTATGCCACCTCCGAACAACTGAGCGTGCGGGCTGATGACCATTCGATCAGCTCGCTGGCCGATCTCAAAGGAAAAACCGTCGGCACGCTCAAGTTCTCCTTTGCCGAGCGAGTGCTGGAGCGCGAAGGAGGCATCAAGCTTCGCACCTACGATGGACAAATCAACGCTTACGAGGACCTGGCCAACGGACGGCTGGATGCCGTCCTGATGGACTGGCCCATAGCCGTCTATTACAGCAAGCCCAACCCAAAACTGAAATTTGCCGGCGGCCCCATCAGCGAGATCAGGTACGGGATCGGCATTCGCAAGCAGGACCCGGCACTGCTCAAGCAGTTGAATGCCGCCCTCGCAAGCCTGATCGAGTCGGGAGAGCTCCAGCGCATTTACGAGAAGTGGGGCTTGTGGAACGGCGCGACGCAAACGCTGTTCGCCCAGGTTGGCTCGAATCCGCAGGCTTACGAGGATTACACGAAAAGCGTCACCCGGCAGCTTGGCTGGAGCCAGCGGTTGCGCCAGTATGCCGGCTACCTGCCCCTGTTGCTCGGCCGGGGCGCTCCCATGACACTGGCGATTTCCCTGCTTGGAATGGCGGTGGCCGTGTCGGTCGGCTTGCTTTTGGCCCTGACGAATCTCTATGGCTCGTTTTTCCCGGCCCGTTCGGCGCGCGCTTTTATCGAAGTGATGCGAGGAACTCCTCTGCTGATTCAGCTTTACCTGATTTTTTACGGCTTGCCCTCGGTGGGCATCCGGCTGAGTCCGTTCGTTGCTGCGATTGTTGGGCTGGGTCTGAATTATGCGGCCTATGAAGCTGAGAACTACCGCGGAGCGATCCAGGCCATCCCGCGCGGCCAGATGGAGGCGGCGCTCTCACTCGGAATGACGCGCGCCCAGGCGCTACGACACGTCATTCTGCCTCAGGCCATGCGGCTGGCCATCCCGCCGGTGACCAATGACTTTATCTCGCTCTTCAAGGATTCCTCCATCGTCTCCGTCATCACCATGGTCGAGCTCACCAAAGTCTACGGCGAGCTGGCGTCAACCTACTATGACTACATCGGCGTCGGGCTCCTGACGGCCGCAATCTATTTCCTGCTGGGCCTGCCCTTTGTTCGATTGGCGCGATGGGCTGAGGAGAAGCTGGCCTTTGACCGCCTGACTGCCGCTCCGCTGAAGAGGCGCTGGTTCGGCGTTGGCGCTAAGCCGGCGACAGGGTAAACCCCAAGCCCTAATTTGGCAGGCCTGTGCGGCGGATCAGAGATTGGTAGCGCGGGTCCGAACGGAGCGTATCAAACTCGGGAAAAAAGTTAACGAAGAATACTCCAAAGTCGTGCTCTGCGCAGGCCCGCTCAAGCCACCTGAAAGCGTTATCGCGGTCGTTCAGCAGGGCGTAGTGCCACACGATGGAGGTTGGCCTGATGTACTGGCTCCGGCCTTTTCGCAGCAGACGTTTCAGGTCCCACTGCAAAAAGCCTCGGTACCCCGAAGCCTTGTAAGCTCGTGCGATGTCGCGGGCTTCCGCCGCGCTCTCGGCGGCTGCCTGCATTTCTGTTATTGCTTCGGCCGGCATGCCCTGCCGAAAATAAGCTCGTGCGAATTCTTCATAGGCGTACTTGAAGCTCGGGAACATTTGCGTGGTGCGCTGAAACTGCTCGATCGCCTGGGCATTCTCGCGGGTGATCGAGTATATCACAGCCAGGTCGGTGTTCTGGATGGGGGAGAGCGGATCGAGTTCGCGGGCGCGGATCGCCTCCGCGACGGCCTCTTCGCGGCGGCCCACACCCGCCAGGTAAAAACTATAGGGCTGATGGCAGCCGGAGGAATTGGGGCTCAGTTCCAGGCCGCGTTTGAATTCGCTTTCTGCTTCCGCCCATTTATTGTCATAGACTGCACGAATGATGGCAATCAGGCACAACGCGTCACCCAAACTGCGGTCTTCTCGAACTGCTTCCATCGCTTCCGCCTCAGCCTTGGGGGCGAAGTCGCGGGCCGGCATGGTGCCGAATCCGGCCTGTAGGAAATAGCTTGACGCAAGCCCCAAATGGGCAGGGGCATACTTCGGACTGAGGCTGAGAGCCTTTTGATAAAATTCAATCGCCCGCTGCTGGTCTTGTGATGTGTACCGATTATAGAAGTATAGCCCCCGAAGGAAGAATTCGTATGCCTCCGCGTCGATGGCGGGAGCGTGAGTCAGCAGGTCTCTCTCCGGGTTGGTAAGCTGGACCCGCACACCATCGGCAATGCTTCGCGCCAGGTCGTTTTGCACACGGAGCATGTCAGTGAGTTGGCCCTCGAAATCGTCGGCCCAGATGAGGCGGTCGGTTCGAGCGTCAATCAGTTGCGCGGTAATCCGCACTGTGTTGCCCGAGCGCGCCACCGTGCCTTCCATTACGGCATCCACCCGCAATTCGCTGGCAATCTCCGAAAGACTCTTCCGAACTCCCTTGTAGCCCATCACTGACGTGCGCGATCTGACCTCGAGCGAAGTGAATCGCGCCAGCTTGGTAATCAGCTCATCGGTGATGCCGTCAGCAAAGTATTCCTGTTCAGGGTCGTGAGAAAGGTTTTCAAGAGGCAGGACCGCCACGCGCACTGTCCCAGTCGCCAGGCCAGCGGCGCTGTGGAAATGCCGCCAGACGAAATATCCGGCAGCAAGCGAAAGCGCGGCTGCCAGACTTACTCCCGCCAATAGCACAGCTTTCCTTCTGCTTGCGCTTGCCACTTGTGGGATTGCGTCTTGGGCCTCCTGCTGTTCCGCCGGTGCCGAGTCTGGAATGACCGGGGCTATGAATCGATAGCCCACACGCGGCAAGGTCTCGATGAAGCGCGGGTTACCAGCAGAATCGCCCAGGGCATAGCGGAGCTTCTTCATCACCGCATTCAGCCCTTCGTCGAAGTCCACGAAGGTGTCCCCGGGCCAAAGCCGTCGGCGCAATTCCTCCCGTGTAACAACTTCCCCGGCCCGCTCAAGCAGCAGGGTTAATGCTTGAAAGGCCTGATTTTGCAGCTTGACCCGGAAGCCATTCTTGTACAGTTCTTGTGACTTCACCTCGACGCGAAAAACCCCAAAGCGGACGACGCTAGTTCGGGTGGTCGGTTTCGAGTCCATGGTGCGTAGATTAGAGAGATCCTCTTTTGAGCGAGGTTACCATGGACGGGACACTTGCGACAACATCCTATTGTGCAGAAGCGACTAAGATCGGCGGCCGCAGTCCAGGAGAACCAATGAGAAAGCAAATCATATGCGCTGGCAATCCTTTGCCAGCAAAAGACTTTTCAAGTCATCCAGAGTTCGGTCTCAGACCCGCCACAGAGCATTGACACGCCTGCCGAATTCGCCGAATCTTGTGTGGAAACTGGACTCGAACATCCACTGCCGGTACGTTGTAAGGTCCAAGAGAAGACAGGAGGGTTCATATGAGACAGCATTTCACAAAGGCTGGGTTGGCGATTGCGCTTGGCACGGCCATCTGCGCCCTTGGGCTGTCGATTTCTCCGGCAACATGGAAGATTTTCGCCGAAGGCTCCGGATTGCTTCTATTCAGCGATCCCACAGGGGTCGTCGGCACGCTGTCCACGACGGGTTCGATTGATACGACCAATCCTTTTTTCCAAAGCCTCGGCACGAACGGACGATCCTGTGCCACCTGTCACGAGATGGCTAATGCCTGGAGTTTCTCGGCGTCGAGCGCCCAGTCGCGTTTCACTGCTAGCAAGGGAACCGACCCGCTCTTCCGGCCGGTTGACGGCTCAAACTGCCCGAACTCGCCCGGCTTGAACAATTCGTCTCCGGCGCAGTCTGCTTACAGCTTGCTTCTCACCAAGGGCTTGATCCGCATCTCTTTGCCCATTCCGGCCAACGCGCAATTTTCCGTTAAGGTGGTTTCTGACCCTTACGGCTGCGCGCTAACGACTGACGCCTCCGGCGTACAATATCTTTCGATGTACCGCCGGCCCCTGCCCGCGACCAACCTGGATTTTCTGAGCGCCGTGATGTTTGACGGTAGGGAGTCACTGAAGCCGCTCAATAACTCTTCAACATTCCACTCAAACCTGAATTTTGACCTTGCACACCAGGCACTGGACGCCACGCTCGGTCATGCCCAGGCCGCGGCAGCCCCTACGACCGACCAACTCCAGCAAATGGTCACGTTAGAGCTGACCACCTTTACTGCCCAGCACTCAGATAATTCTGCCGGAACCCTGACAGCCCAGGGCGCAACGGGCGGCGCGTCATATTTGTCCGCCGTGCCCTATTATCCGGGAATCAATGACCCGCTGGGAGGCAATCCCACCGGTGCGCCGTTCAATCCCAGCGCCTTCACACTCTTCTCCGTGTGGCAAAACCTGACAAGCAGCAATCCCTATACCCTTGCACGAGAATCAATTGCGCGCGGCGAGGCCATCTTTAATACCGCTCCGCTCGCCATCCAGAACGTGAAAGGGCTGAATGACGCGCTTGGCCTTGCCACCATTACCGGTACCTGCACCACTTGCCATGACACCCCAAATGTCGGCGATCATTCTCTGTCCGTTCCGCTCGACATTGGGATCAGCGATGTCCCGGCAAGTTCGCGTGATCCATTGGCCGCCGCGCTCGCACAGCTTAACGAGCCTCAGGTGCCGGTCTTCGCGCTTCGTTGCTCAACCAGTCTGGGAGCGGCCTCCAACGTTACTATACAAACCATCGACCCGGGACGCGCCATGATCACGGGGCACTGTGCAGACATCGGTAAGGTGAAAGGTCCCATTCTTCGAGGACTGGCGGCGCGCGCACCGTACTTTCACAATGGCGCCGGGGACTCGCTCGAGCAGGTGGTCAACTTCTACAACGAACGCTTTCAGGCCGACCTCACCGCCAACGAGATGGCAGACCTGGTCAACTTTCTGAAGTCTTTGTAATGAAGTTGCGGGGTAGAAGTAAGGCGCGCGGGTGCCCGCGCCCTTGTGCGGTCTATGCGGACGGCGAACTGTCACGCGTCCATCGGTACCGCAAGGGAGCGTGATGGCGCGCGGTCAACCGCGACCTGAGAGGCTTCTAAGAACCGGAAAAACTCACCCTGGAACTGGTAATAAAACCGGTTCGCTCAGCGCACTCTAACCCCACTCAACTTCGCTGATCGTCCTGATCAATGGGGGTGCCACCCCAGAAATCCGGGCCGGTCAGGTGGACCCACGTGCCCTCCAGGACCTGCACCGTAGCAGGCGGCAATAGGGCCAACTCGATCCCGGGACCGTATTGACCGGAGCGTTGCGCCCACCCTGAAATGGGTGCTAACGTTTCATTGTGGATTCAGAGTGGTGGGTTCCAACGAGCCTGAGTCCTTGATCAGAGTTCAACACGTTCGCGGCGCGGTCTGCACGCAGATTGCGGACGCCAACCGGGCGCGAGTTCCCTCCCCTCGGGCTCGCCCCTTGCTGGATCATTGATAGCGGGAAGTGGCGTTTTGAAGCGTCTCTTGCCAATCGCCGAAGTGGATCTCCCGAAAAGCCATTTCGCTGTTCGGAGTGTTCACGTTTTCATCGCTTTCGGCGCGTTCCTGTTGTTCTCCTGTCGAGCCAGCCTGCCCAACTCGACGCCGCGGAACAGCCCCTTACTTCTGGGTACGAATGCGATTCTGTATGATGCCCAGGACGCCGGCCTCATTGACTCGCTGGGCAGTTCAGGCAGCGTGAGTGCTCGGGTGACGTTCTACTGGAGTGATATCGAACCCACCGACGGCAATTGGCAGTTTGCGACATATGACGATCTGGTGAAGCGCGCCACAGACGCCAAGATCCCCCTGCTGGGAATTGTGGCTTACGCCATGAAACGGGTGTCGGCCGCCGCAGCGAACATGCAGGGCGATCCCTGGGCGCTCTCATTTTGCCCGCCGGACGATATCGGGCAATTCGCCACCTTCGCGGGCATGGTGGCCGCCCGCTATCCCCAGGTGCAGTATTGGGAAATCTGGAATGAGCCCAACACCACCTATTTCTGGCGGCCTTCGCCTGATCCGGCCCGCTATGTCGAACTGCTCCAGCTTTCCTATGCTGCCATCAAGGCTGCCAACCCCAACGCTGTCGTCGTTCTGGGCGGCCTGTCTCCCGGCACTGGGAACGGTCAGGTGAATACTACGACCGCTGTGTCCTTCCTCGAGTCTGTTTACCGGGACGGCGGAAAGAGCTACTTTGATGCGGTCGGATTTCATCCTTATAACGATGGCGCGTCGCCGGACTCCTATCTGGCCGACTATGTCAACAGCGTCCACGAGGTCATGACGGAAAATGCGGATGGAAACAAACCGGTCTGGATCACGGAGATCGGCTGGTACGCAGGTACAGGGGGTAACGCGGTCTCCGAAGCGCAGCAGGCGGATTACCTGAGCCGGGCGTTCACGATTCTGTACGATCTGAACTTTGTTCAGCGCGTCTATTGGTACAACCTGAAGGACTATAGCAATCCCTCGACGCCGGTGACGCCGTCGCCGCCTTCGGCGTGCGGCCCGGGTGTGGGAAATCCGGTGGATTACGGGCTGTTTCGATACGCCGGTTCACCACGCCCTGCTGCTGAGGCGTTCATGAAAGACGCGCAATAGTGCGAACAAATAAGGACTGCAAAATATGGTGACAAGATCGTTTGTAGCGCCGCCGTCCCGGCGGCAATTTTCAGGGCCGGCAAGATGCCCTCAGTTTGAGGACTGACTGTTTCATACTCTGCTTCGGCGATACGCCCGGAATTGCCGCACGCTTTCTGATCGTGATGCTACATTATTGGATCGGTAGAACGGAGGTACGATGGGCGTCTTTGGTGCCGGACTCTACAGAGAGGAGACCGGGTACAGCCGCGGGTGGACACGCCCGGGATCAACTGGCTGGGAGACGCCCTTTGAAGTTCTTTTTACCGGGGATTGGAGCGTTCAGGCCGCCGTCTTCAGTAGTGGACAGGGGGACCGTCACGGTCACGGTGGTACCCGCAGAGTTCGAGGTTATGTTCAATTTGCCGCCGAACTGTCTCGCCCTTTCCTGCATTCCGCCAATACCCAGCCCTGGCCGGGCGCCCTTCGGCATACCTTTTCCACGGTCCTGAATTTTGAGGGTAAGCATCTCGCCGTTCAGCTCGATGCTGACATCCGCCTCGGGGCTCCCGGAATGAAAATGAATATTGAGCAGCGCCTGTTGCACGATATTGAAAAGTGAAATCTCCAGTTCTCTCGGCAGCCGGCTCAGCCGGGCGGGGAAGCGGCGTCGGACTTCCACGCCAGTGAGCTGCCGGTACTTGCCCAGATACCATTCCAAGCCGGCCAGGAGACCCAACTCATCCAGCATCGTCGGGTGAAGCAGATACGCCAGCGTTCGGACGTCCTCGGTGCATTGCCTGGCCAGCGCCAGGCTTTCGCCGAGCGGCTTGCGTACCGCCGGATCACACTTCGATTCCAACCGCTTCATCACGCTCAGATTCAGCAGCAGCGCCGCGAGTGTTGACCCGATGTTGTCATGAAGCTCTCGCGATATTCTGCTCCGCTCCTCGTCCTGCGCCTGGATTCGCCGCAAAGATAGCTCGCGCGCGTGCTCTTCTGCCGTCTTGCGTTCGGTGATGTCCGCGACGATTCCGCAGATCGCATAAATTTTCCCTTTGGAATCCCGCAAAGGGAACTTGTTCACGACGCTGGCGTGGAGCCCGTCTTCGTGAAGAGCAGTTTCTTCAAACGTCTGCGGCTCGCCCGACCGAAGGACTTCCAAATCGTTTTTCCGGAAAGCCGCCGCCTGTTCTTTTGGAAAAATTTCATAGTCCGTTTTGCCGGCCACTTCCGCCGGGGCCAGGTGGCAGAGCTTTTGAAATTCGGGATTCACATACAGGTAACGTCCTTCAGCATCCTTGACGAAGATGATGTTGGAACTGCTGTTCACGACGGAGCGGAAGGTGCTGGGGGGCGCACTGCTGGAAGCCGACGCCACGGGATTTCGAACTCTTCGCTTGGGCTTGGATGCGCGATTGAGCTTGCTCATTTTGTGCGGACTGTGCCCTGCCGGGGAACTGTGGCGATCCTGGGAGATCTACTGAGGATTACAAAATATGGTGACAAGGCCGTTTGTAGCGCCGCCGTCCCGGCGCTGCGGAAGTCCGTCACTCTATTATGCAATCCTCATTAAGTTGGGCGCTCATCAGACCGCTTCGTGCGGAATGCAGGGCGAAAGCCTGCGTGTAAGCAGCTACCGTGCTCCCACGATCAGTCATTTAAGGAAACACTACTCCCTCTCCGGCCGAACGACACAAATAAGGTCCTGGATCCTCCTAGAGGATAATTCTAATCCCCTTCTACAAGCAAGAGCACGCAGCGTCCTGGTGGTCAACTTGTGGGAGGTCCGGCGGGAAGTGGCGCTCAGGAATTTTGCCGGTCCGCCAGCCCGGACAACTCCCGGAGCGGACCATCGGGTTGGCGCTTTACGGCGGGGACATTGGCTGTGAATAGGAGCAGACCGATTCTATGTCGCGTCGTCCAGCCCGCCCATTACGGGATCACTGGCGCTGGGACGGCCCGTCTCTACGCGGCCTGCATAGCGGGATTCGGCATCTGATCCGTCCGCCTTGACCGTGAAGTCGTACCATCCATGGCTGGACTGGGAAGGCAGCACAACCGCCGTTGCCTGGCCGGAAGAGAGTTCGGCCCGCACTGCCGCCGTACCGTACGCACGATCGGTAATCGTGACGGAGGCAGGACTCCCGGCGGTGTTACGCAGGTGTACTTCTACGTTGCCGGTCAGCCTGGTAGCATTCAGCTCATAGGCGGCGCGCACCTCCACCATTTCCGGTGAAGCCGTGCGTCCGCTGAAGGCGCGGTAGAAGCCGTTAGGCCCGTACACTTCCAGGAAGTATTTGCCATCAGCAAACATCGCAAGCGGAAACTGCCGCGTCAGTGTGTCTCCTGCTTTGACGGCGAAACTGGCTGCCAACATTTCGCTGCCATTGTTCAGATGGCGCAGGTACACGTTGAACGGCGCACCCGCCGCTTGCTGCGCGTGCGCCTGGTCACCCGCTGTCAAGCGAAGCTCCCAGTGCTCGCCATCGCTGGTCCGGTTTCCGTCGGCGTAAAGCTCGTAGGGCAGTGCGCACGCCGGGCGAATGCCTTTTTCCTGCGCAGTGTACTCGGAATGCATCGGCGCTCGATTAATCTGCGCAATCTGCTCTTCGGTGAGTTTTTGATAGTTCGAGGGAACCTCTTTGTAGCGCGCCTTCTCAATGCCCACGACATACGGGTCACGCCGCAGGAAGTCGAGATCCGGTCCTTTGGGATCGTACGGGCGGAAGACCGAGGTGAGGTCGCCGGTCACGGTCCGGCGCCAGGTGCTGAGGTTGGTCTCCTGCACGGCCCTGCCAAACCTGGCCTGCACAAAGCGCTCCAGAAACTGCAGCGTGGAAGTGTGGTCGAAAACCTGCGAGTTTACCCATCCCCCGCGCGTCCACGGCGAGGCAACGATCATCGGCACGCGAAAGCCGAGGCCGATGGGGCCGGTGCGCGCGTCCGTCGGCGTTACGCCCATCGCCATCTCGTCTTCCTGATAAGTGTATTCCAGACTGGTGTCCACTCCGTTCGAGGCTCCGCCGGTTTCCGGGCGCCTGGGATCGGCAGCCACAAACGGCGGCACATGGTCGAAGTACCCATCGTTCTCATCGTAGGTGAGTATAAAGATCGTCTTCTTCCACACCGCGGGATTGCTCGTGAGAATGTCTATGACCTCCGAGAGGTACCAGGCGCCATACCACGGCGAGGTTGGATGGTCGGAGAAGTTTTCTGGAGCGGTCAACCAGGAAATCGCCGGCAGCCTGCCTTCGCGTACGTCCTTGCGAAACTGATAGAGGACGTCGCCCTTGGGTATTTGCATCGACATCTGCTGACCGTTATCCGTGAACGGCAGCGGCGCCAGCGCATGATAGTCGGGGTCGCCCGCGTTGGTCACAAACGCCGCATGAAACAGGGCCTTCTGTTCATTGGTGAGTTGGCCCCACCGTTTCTCCCCGCAGTTGGCGAGCGCGGTCTCAGCTTTCCTGATACTTTCGTGCGCCTGCTTGAGCTCCGCGCGCATCTGCGCCGCCTCGGCCGCATTTTCGGCGGTTGAGATAGCGGATTCAAGCTTCTGCGCCTCTTCGGTCCACTGGTCTTTCCAGCGGCTTGCCGCAGCGGCAAAGCCCGGATACGCCTCAACATTGTACGCGCCGAAACATTCGAGGCTGTTGTCTCCAAAGTTAGAGAGCCAGGCGTCCTGATCACCTGTGAGCGGCGAGCGCGTCAATTCATTCTGGTAAGACTTCCAGTGAATACCGGCCTCCTGCAGGCGTTCGCAGAAGGTCTTCCACACCAGACCCCCGTAGTCGATCTGTTCATTGCGGATGAAAACCTTTGAATCGGCGGCCTGCCGGTCGCGGATGGTCCCGGTCCAAAGATAACAGCGGTTGGGAGACGTGCTGCTCAGCACCGAGCAGTAGTTCTGGTCGCAAATGGTGAAGGCGTCAGCCAGAGCATAGTAAAACGGCAGGTCTTCGCGCGTGTAATGTCCCATGGTCATTGGGATATGGACGTACTCCTCCTCGTCTGAGCGCTTGGCAGTGAGCCACTGGTCGTAACGTCCTTCGTTCCATGCATCGACCTGGCTGTCGCGTGAATGCGGCAGTGAGCCCATCCAGGTAATACGCGTATCGCGAATATCCAGACGCCACGGGGCGTAAGAGTTCCCGGCTGCGTCCGTCTGCACGAAGACCGAATTGCCGTTGGGCAGTCGCAGCGCCCGTGGATCGTTGAAGCCTCGCACGCCGCGCAAAGTGCCAAAAGCGTGATCGAACGAGCGGTTCTCCTGCATGAGGATGACGACGTGCTCCGCATCCCGCCAGGTGGATCCGGAATCCGGCACGATTGCATAAGCCCGTCCAATCGATTCGGGAAACAGGCCAGTGAGGCCGGCGCCAGAGATCAGTGCCGCCATTTTGAGGAAATCGCGACGCGTTTGCATACCTTGTTTCCTCGCCTCGTTTGGATTTGTACGCCGGCGGACGGCGCAGCAGGGGGCAGAGTCTCGCCTCCGGGAGACCATGCAGCTTTGATCCCGCGCAGGCGTTGTGGATCGTCGCAGATCGCACACATCGCAAACTGCGCGATGTATGCACCAGCCGCACGAGTCAGCCTACACCTTTTCATCGGTTGATACTGGCGCGTATTCTCGCTCACCGGTCGAGTAAGCGATGATTAACTCGGCATCCTCAGTGCCAGGATTGTGGATCTGGTGCGACAAACCGCCAGGAATGGCCAGCGCGTCCGTGGCATTGAGCGGAAATGTTTCGCGCCCGCACGAACTTCCACTCTTCCCCTGATCAGGTAAATTACTTCGTCCGCATTGGGGTGATGATGCGCCTCACCGGAAAGCCCAGGAGCGAGGATCATGCGTGTCAAGCTTAAAGAGCTTCCCGTTAATGCACGGTGTGCCAGCCAAACCTGAGACCCCCAGGCGCGCCGCAACCCGGGTTGTTTTAACTTTTCCTCTCCGCTGATGTGAACTGCCCTCACTGCTTTGTCCTCCACGATCGTCATCTACCTTCTTCCCTGATGCTAGCACGTGAAGTTATCCGGGCGGCTAGCGCCGATGCTCGCTTTCGGAGTGTCACTTGAATCCACTAGCAACACTGCTATTTTGCGGCAACCAACTGCGATATGACACGAGTGCCGGGGCCGACCGTATCTGTCCCCCGTGTCATCACTTCATCTCCTTCCCGTAAGCCCCCAAAGACTTCGATGAGCTTGCCGGTTGTGGATCCTGTCTTGACGTCCACCCATTCGGCACGATCGTTTTGTACGCGAATGACAAATGTTCGCTCGAGGTCATTGGTGACGGCGGAAGCCGGCACGAAGAGGGTAGGGTACGAGCGGCGCACGGGCCATTCAACCTCGCAAAAGGTGCCGGGAATCAATTGCGCGCGGGGATCTCTCACGTCCAGTTCAACCGGCATCGTGCGAGTGTTGAGGTCGACGTCATGCGAAATTCTGGCGATGGGAGCCCGGAAGGTTTTGCCAGGAAAGGACGGCACCGTGAAAGTCACCTGCGTCCCCTCCGGGACGTCTCCGGCATCGTATTCTGGCACCGGTACGACAAGCCGCAAACGAGTCAGCGTTTCGATGCGGACGATCGGAGTTGAAGCGCCCGCTCCTCCCTGCGGACCAACCAGCGCTCCAGGATGCACGTAGCGCGTGGTGATCTGCCCATCAAAAGGGGCCGTGATCTTCAGGTAGGACTCGAGCTGGGAAACGGCCTGCAGGGCATCCTGTGCCGCTTTGACGTTCTTTTGAAGCGCCGCGACATTTTGCCTGCCAGCGAGGGCCGTTTTTTGAGCGACATCAAGATCATTACCGGCAACAACTCCCGGGACTTTCGAAGCCGCCTCCATCCGTTTATAGGTCGCTTCGTCGGCGGCTAACCTGGCTTCTGCCGCCAGCATTTGTGATTCGGCTCCCTGATACTTGGATTCCGCTTCCGATCGTTGAGCCATCAGCTCCGGAGCTTCCAATAGCGCAATCTGTTCGCCCTGCCTGACCCGGGAGCCGCGGTCAACCCCCAACCGCTTTACAAACCCGGTTTCTTTTGCATAGACGTCCACGACCTCATAGGGCACCAGTTGGCCGGGAAGCTCCACCAGAGCAGTAAGCTTCCGAGCGATGACACGCGTAACCTCCACTTTGGGGGTAGAGCCTGAGGTTGTCGTTGCGGCCTCGGTCGTCCCATGGCTCTGCCTGGCGCAGGATGTGGACAGTGCGCTGAAAGCCAGAAACGCGATCACGCTGAAGCCCACTCTGGATTTCATAGTGCCTCCTCTTTCGGTCCCAAATTTCACTCGTTTACGCCCCTGCAAATCGGCTAGCGGGGTCATCCGGATCGAGCGAAGGCGAAGCGGCGCCCGCCCGTTGCTGCACCAGAGAGAAGACAAACGGCAGCACGGCCAGATTAACGAAAGTAGCCGCCAGCAATCCTCCAATAACGGCCCTTCCCAGCGGAGCCGTTTCCTCGGCGCCCGCCCCAAGCGCCACCGCCATGGGGACCATTCCGGCAATCATGGCGACGCTAGTCATGATGATCGGACGCATTCGCTCCCTCGCTCCCTCGACGCCTGCGTCGAGAGAGGAGGCGCCTCGTTTTCGATATTCTTCGGCAAAGGTTACCAGCAAGATAGCATTGGCCGTGCCCACGCCGATCGCCATAATGCCTCCCATATAGGACTCGATGTTGAGCGTGGTATGGGTAATGAGGAGCATCAGGATCATGCCACAGACGGCGGCGGGCGCGGTCGTGAATACGACGAATGAAAGGCGCATCGACTGGAAGTTGGCGGCGAGAAGAAGGAAGATCACCAAAATAGCCAGAAGCAGTCCGACGGCGAGATTGGTAAAAGCCTCCTGCATAGGGGCAATCTGCCCCCGCACGCTCACATTTGCTCCCTTTGGAAGAGCGCCTGTCCGCTGGATGGCAGTGTTGATGCTGTTGCCAATACTCCCCAAATCCTGGCCTGCTACGTTGCCTACGAGGTCCAATTTCCACCGGCCGTTCTCCCGGTCGTATTCGCCTACCGTTGTGCCATCGGTGACGGTCGCCAGGTCCCCCAGCAGCGGATGTTCAGTATCGCCTGGCATGACGGGGACGTTTTTCACATCCTGAACGGAAGTCATCTGCGGCTGTGGATATTGCACCTGTACCTGATAGGCAACGCCGGTCCTCGGGTCCGCCCAGTAGTTTGGAACCGTAAAGCGGCTGGAGGATGTAGCGTGAGACAACGAAGTGGCAACCTGCCCCGCCGTGACGCCGAGCTGGCCAGCCAGTTCGCGGTGGATTTCCACGTTCACGCTGGGATAGTCAAGAGGCTGTTCGATTCGCAGGTCGCGCATGCCTTTGATCTCGCCCATTTGGCGCTGCAATTTTGCGACGTACGCGCGAAGCTGGCCAAAGTCGGGCCCCATCACCGCAACGTCCACGGGCGTCGGAGCGCCAAAGTTCATAATCTGGCTGATAATGTCCCCCTGCTCGAAGGAAAAGGAACACTCAGGAAATTTGGGAGGTAATACGCGACGCAGTTTTTCTTCAAAGGAAGCCACGTCGATGTGGGCTTCGGGCCGAAGGGCTACGTTGATGACGGCCTCATGGGGGCCGCTGGTCCACAGGAACACGGTATTGATCGGATAAGATGCGGCTTGCGTCCCTACATACCCCAGCGTTGTAGCGACATTGCCTGGCCCCGCCGCGTCCTGGATCTGGCGCAGGGCTTCCGTTGTCAAACTGGCCGTATCTTCGGCTCGCGTGCCGACTGGCGCCTCAATGCGCAGGCGGAACTGATTGTTGGCTGCCTGTGGGAAAAGCTCCTGGCCCAGGCGAGGACCTAAGGCCAGGATGATGAGCAGCACCACCGCGGCATACGCTCCCACAATCAGCCATCGCAGTCCAGCAACACGATGAAGGCCTCTCTTCCACTTCTCTCTAAAAGCGTCGAATCTCCCGCGGCTTTCGGGGCGAGCGGAACGGTCCGTCCCGAGCCTTTTGTGCATCCACAGAAACATCACCGGCAGTAAGGTGCTTGAGAGCAGGAAAGAAGCAATCATTGAGAATGCGACCGCGAGCGAAAGCGGAACAAACAAGGCCTGGCTCACGCCGGTCATGAAAAAGGAAGGAACGAAGACCGCCACCACCGCCAGCATGGCGAGGAACCGCGGCCCGACCGTCTGTTGTACGGCGCGAAGCACGGCGCGGGCGAGCGGAACATCCGGCTCACGTTCGAGTGTGGCATCGATGTTTTCAATCGCCACCACGCCCTCGTCCACCAGGATTCCCACTGCCAACGCCAGGCCGCCGAGCGTCATGATATTAATCGTCTGGCCGCTGATCCAAAGCGCCACCAGTGCCGTCAGGAGGGCAAAAGGAATGGTCGTCAAGACGATCAAAGAACTCCTCGCGTCGCGCAGAAACAGGAAAATCACGAGTCCGGTCAGGATCGCCCCCAGCAGGCCTTCCCGCACAACAGCGAACAGAGAGTTTTTGACATAGCCGGATTGATCGAATTCGTAACTGATTTGAATGCCCGAAGGAACGAGAGACCGGAAAAACGGCAGGCTCTTCTTCACTTCGTTTACAACGGAAAGCGTCGAAGAGTCCGGGCGCTTGGTGACCGGCTCATAAACGGCCCGCCTACCGTTCACCAGGGCGTACCCTGTGGGGATATCGGTGCTGTCAGTCACGGATCCGATGTCCCGCAAGTAGACTGAAGGGCCGGACCCCGTGCGAATCGGCAGATCGTCGAGTTGGCGGGTAATATCGGAAACAATCGAATTGCTGGTGACAATGCGCAGCAGATTGCCGGTACGCACGTTGCCGGCCGGCGTCAATTGGTTCCCGGAACTGACGGCTTTCGCCACCTGATCGGGTGTCAGGTGGTAGGATCGCAACCGTCCAGGGTTGACGGTGATAACGATTGTCCGCTGGTTTCCACCGAACGGAGGCGGCGCGGAAACGCCGGGCAAGGTTGCAAAGACTGGCCGCACCCGGTTCAGGGCCAGGTCCTGGATCTCCCCGACGGTCATGGTCGGGCTGGAAAAGACAACGTCGCCCACGGGCACGGTCCCGGCGTCGAACCGAATGACAAAAGGTGAAACCGTTCCGTATGGCATAAAGGCATGTGCGCGGCTCACGTAGGAGATGGTTTGCGCCAGAGCCTGGCTCATGTCTGTGCCAGGGTGGAATGTAAGCTTAAGGAGGCCATTGCTCTGAATCGACTTGTCCTCGACGGTCTGAATACCATTGATGTAAAGAAAATGGTATTCGTAGTAATAGACGAGGTATCCCTCCATTTGTCTCGGACTCATACCGCCGTAAGGCTGTGCCACGTAAATGATCGGCAGGTTGAGATTCGGAAAGATATCGATGCGCATCCGCGAAATTGCCAGAATGGAGCAGAGGGCGACCCCAATGACGGCTATTAGAATCGTGATGGGGCGGCGCAGCGCCGTGCGGATCAGCCACATGCTCAATGACCTCCTGCCCGGACCAGCCCAAAGAACGGGTCCAGATTCCCTTCGGCGGCAGCAAGATTTGCCAGGTTACGCCAGACTGCCAGCCGCGCCAGAGCATCATTGATCTCGGCCTGCGCGAGCAGGCTCTCCGCGTCGGCCAGCTCGACGATCGTTGCCAGCCCGCTCTTATACCGTGCCTGTGATTGGACCTCTCCCGTAAGGGCAGCATTAAGCTCGATTGGCGTGTTTTCAGCCACGCGGCGAGCGCCATCCAGCATAGCCCGGGCCTGCTCGACCTGCTCATTTATCCCGAGCAGCGTCTGGCGGTAATAACTTGTCTCGGCTTGCACGTTCGCCTTGGCGGTCCTCTCCTGGGCGTGGATTCCAAAAATGCTGAAGATCGGGAATGTCACGGTTAGCGCCGCTCCGTAATTTTCCGTTCCGAGGCCCAATCCATTTGCGCCGCCCTGAGGGACTCCGGTCGGCGAAAAACCCGAGCCCATTCCGGAGACGAAGGATTGAACGTAAAGGTCAGGATAGTAGGAGTGATGCAGGATCTGAAGCTGAGCCTGCGCTTGGCGCACACTGTTTTGTTGTTCCACGGCAGCCGGATGTGAAGCAGACGTGGGCTTAGGAGGCGTCGCTTGCGGCGGCGTGCCCAAAAGCGGCCCTGCGGAAACCTCCACAGCGCTTGTTTCAAGACCCAAAGCGTCAGCCAGCGCCGCCCGGCTAATGGCTACTTGTTGCTCCGCCTGGATCAATTGGATTTTGGCCTGCGCCATTTGCGCATCCGCGCGCGAGGCATCCGCGCCAGGGCGCAGTTCATTGTCCACCAGCGCGTGAATGGATCTGGCCACCGCTTCCCATCGCTTCAGGTTCGCCTCGGCTACAGTGACGCCCTGTTTCGCCGCCAAAACATTGAAAAATGCGTTCGCTGCATTTGTAGCCGTACTCAGGCGGGTTACAGCAAAATTGGATGAAGCCACGTCAACCCCGGCGCGTGCGAGACTAACTTGCGCATGGCGATAGCCGAAGGCATAGGGCTGCCATGAAAACAACAACCCACCCATGCTTCCCCACGCGGTATCCGTTGAAGAAGGCAGGACGGGACCGCGAACGCTTGGAACCACGGACTGTGGGAACATGATGCCCATCACGTTGTTCGAGGTTGCGCGATTAGCTTGCCACAGCGAGTCAAGGCGCGGCAGATAGTTTGTGCGGGCCAAATCCACGCCGCCGCGCGCCGCCTCGATCTGCTCGCGGCCGGCCTGCACGGCAGGATAATGCGCAAGGGCGTAATTGACCGCGTCCTCCAGGGTAAACGTCTTCGGGTTAGCAGTCTGAGGAGGAGCAGATCTGAGCTTCCCTGCCATACCCAGCAGCGAGGAAAGACAAAGCAGCAGGATTAGCAAACGGTTGGTCGTTTTTCTCAACACGGCCGAAAATCCTTCCTTAAATCGATTGGGTTTCCGCGAGAAATCCGGACGCCGATTTGGCTGCGAAAATGGCGATGAATAAAGCGAGCAAAATGGTCCGCATAAGTCCTCCTTCGATGCGCACCAACATGCCTGGGAAGACCCAGCCCTGGTTTCGGCAACCAGAGCTCACTTGGTGTGAACCTTTTCGAGCGCGGCTTTGGTGCCATCCGCCGCCTGAGCTGCCGGCCCGTAACCCCAGAAGTGCATGAAGAACAACCGCGGCTGCTCAATGAGCATATGTGAATGCAGCGCCGTCACCTGAATATGGTGCGCCTCGAGCGCCGAGATCGCCGGATTCACTTCGTCGGCGGTCAAAACAAAGTCTCCGGTTGTCGCAACTTTTCCCTCGCCCGCTTGCTGAAAATTGATACTCTCTGCGACCCCCTGTGAGGGAAGAACGGTTTCACCTTCCGTGATGGTGACGGCGTCCGCTCGCGGAATGCTGAATGCCAGGACTCCACCGGCGAAGTTTCCTTTGCGCCCAAGCGCAGCTTCAACTTGATTGACAAATGCAGGGGGATCTCCCGCCTTCGTGGCGGTTGCGGGCTTTCCGAAAGGAGTCTTTGATTCCCTTAGCGCTGACCGGAGAGACTTCGCAAGCTCCACCGGGTTACCGCGACCCATGTAGTGCAGGTACATCAGGCGCGGCGTTTCACCGAGCAAGTGGTTATGCACCGCGGTGATTTCCATCCCGGCATGGCGAAGCCTTGTCATCACGGGGTTCACTTCGTCCTGGAGTAGGACCAGATCGCCCATGACCGTCGCGCTATTGTCCTTTCCCGAGAACGCGGCCCACGAACCCAGGGCAAGCCCGGGTCTGATTGCCACACCATGCACCGTCACATGGAGATCGGTGCGAGGAAAGCTGAACTTGTAAACTTGTCCGAGTTTCTGGCCCGACCGGCCGAATACCTGGTCAAGCTTGGCTGTGTCGAGCCCCTGTGCGACCGCGAAAGTGGGAAGACCCAATAAGACAAGACCGACGATAATTCGTTTCGTAGGAAGCATGTTGTTCCTCCTTTTCTAGAGTTCCTGTTGCGGAGTGTTCGGACCAGCCGCCGGCGTTATGCTCCCGCCATTAAGTACAGAGCATCAAAGAGTTCAAAACCTCTGTGTAGGATCTCTTCATCACTTAAATCCATCTTTCCCCAGCCCTTTGTGATTATTTCGATTGCGATGCCTTCGGGTCTCCCAAACTTCCCGTCCCTCAGATCAGCGTCATGAACCAGTTGGCCAATTTGCTTCAGGCTCCGGTCGTGCAGCTTGAAATGCTTCATGAGCACCTCAAACGTGCAGTCGTCACCCGCGTGGGTGAATTCGCCTCCGAACATGTCGAATCTCAGAGCCCCAGGGTAAGCTTCGGGATCGCGTGCAAAAACGAATTTGGCCCGGGGATCGATAAAGTGGCGGATCAGCCACGCGGAGCCGACCCGGTCTACTTCAGGCCGCGGTCGAGTCTGCCACACGCGCGCCCTGTATTCTTTAGTCTTTGCTTTGTTTCCTGGCCTGTTCGGCCTTTTCCCGCTGGCGCGGATTTCAAGTTCCTTGATTAATCGCTCAGCATCCCTCCTCTTGCCGCAACCGAAAAAATCGATAGCGGTTAAGTCGTTCATGCGGCGGTTCAGCCTGCTGAAATCCAGGAGCTGTTGCGCATGGCTTCGACTTGCCGACGCGCGCAACGCAAGCCGTGAATCCCGGATGAAGCTCTGATATTGGGTGGCTCGTGCGTTGTTAAACAATACCATTACCTGCCTGTGTGTGTACCCGTGAATCAGCGGCACTTCCACCACGGATGCCTCGCCTTGATACTTCTGTACCTCGGCCGCAAGCCACTGGAACCTTTCAAGGTTGGTTGGATCCAGCGGCAAAATGTAGGCGCAATTCTTCCAGCTCAGAGCTCCGTACTTCTGGAGCTTCCGCCAAACACTCACGCGCTTGCTGGCCATTCGCGCCGGCAGTTGGAACATGTACAGCAGCCAGGAAGGGTTTTTGTCCCCTTTTATGGAATCAGTATCATCCATATCCAGACGTTATATGTATATCACCAACCTTCACAACCCGCAAGAGAACCACAGCGGGCAGCGCAGGCCGATATCTTCACTGTAACTTTCTGGCCGGATGTTTATAATAGTCTTTTGGATTTCCTGGAAGTCCGCAGTTGCTCCGTAGAATGTGGGGCGCGCCACGATGTACCGGCGTTTTCAAACACCAAAAATTCTCTCGCTGACCTGGATACTGCTGTCTCCGTTGAGCGCTTTGTGGGGGCAGGGCCTGGCTAGCCTGCAAGTACGGGTGATTGATCCCTCAGGCGCCGTCGTACCCCATGCAACCGTGCGTGTGATGGCCCAGCCGAATGGGCCGGTGCGGGTGACAACCTCGAACGGGCAGGGCTTCTATAAGATTAGCGGGCTCGTGCCAGGCCGCTATACGGCCACGGCCACGGCTCAAGGGTTTGCACCCTCCAGCAAAAGCCTTCCGTTGGCGGCGGGCCAAACGCTCACGCTCGATATACACCTGACGATCGCCTTGCCGGCACAGCAGGTGGAGGTTCGCGGCCAGGCCGCTCACCTGCAAATTGCCCCCGAAAGTAATGCCAGCGCCGTGGCTGTTTCTGGCAATAACCTGAATGCGCTGTCGAACGACCCGGACGAGTTCCAGAGCCAGATTGGCGCTCTGGCGGGCCCTTCGGTCGGACCCGGCGGTGCCGAGATTTACATTAACGGCTTCACCGGCGGCGATATGCCTCCCAAATCCGCCATTCGCGAGATTCGCTTCAATGGCAATCCTTTCTCGGCTGAAAACAATCGGTTCGGTTATGGCCGCGTTGACATTACAACGAAACCTGGAAGCGCCGCCTACCACGGAGACGTTTCGAGCGAATACAACGATTCCAGTATGAATGCACTCAGCCCGTTTCTCGCTGCCTCTGAAGAAAAGCCTCCTTCGTATCACACCTGGCTCTGGGACGCAGATCTCGGCGGCCCGCTGGGTAAGAAGGCGTCCTTTTTCTTCGATTTCCAGCGTCGCAACATCAACCGCGCCAGCCTGGTGAACACGGTTGTGCTCGATCCCGGCCTGAATATCGTGCCTTATGTTGCTTCCGTTCCCAACCCTCGCGTCCTGACCAACCTCAGCCCTCGGGCGGATTTCCAGCTCAGTCCGAACAATACGCTCAGCATAAGTTACCGCTATTTTCAAATCGGAGAGCACAACGACGGCGTGGACACCCAGTCGCTTCCCTCCCAGGCCTTCGACCGGTCGTTCCATCACCACAATCTTCAGATCATCGACACTCAGGTTTTAGGTTCCCGAGTCGTCAATCAAACGAGCTTCCAATACCTCCACTTCAACAACGTAGAGACGCCGCAAAACTTTTCTCCCACGATCAACGTTCTTGGAGCGTTCACGGGCGGCGGTGACAGCTCTGGCACGTTCAACCGCTACGAAACCCACTACACCTTCCAGAACTATACGACCATGACCCTGGGCCGCCATCTGGTTCGCTTCGGGGGCACAATGCTCGTTCTGCCTCGTAGCGAATCCACCAATGGCGGCTTCAACGGGACTTTCACTTTCAATTCGCTGTCTGACTATCAGAAGACTCAGCGGGGTCTGCAAAATGGCCTGACGATGAGCCAGATTCAAACTGGGGGTTACGGTCCCAGCCAGTTCAACGTCACGGCGGGCAACCTGCCGGCTTCCATCGACCGTGTTAATGGGTGGCTCTTCGTCAACGATGATTGGAATGTCCGGCCGCACTTCACTCTGAGTTATGGCCTGCGGTTTGACTCCGAAAATTATGTCAGCGGCCAGCCCTTTTGGGCGCCTCGGGTGGGAATTGCATGGGGCCTGGGCCATGGCTCGAATGTGAAGACAGTGCTTCGAGCGGGCTGGGGTATCTTCTACGAGGATCTTGATGATGACCCGATGATGATCGCAGGGCGCCTGAACGGACAAAACCAACGGACCTACATCGTCAACAATCCGGCCTTTTTCCCGGATGTGCCTTCCCTTACTGCCCTCACCGCAGTCGCAACTCCAACGCCTACGATCTTTCGAATCGCCCCAAATTTACTGTTGCCTTACGACATGGACACGGCGGTTAGCCTGGAACGTCAATTGTCGCGCCGCACAACGGTCTCGTTCACATATGTGAATTCCCGCGGCGTTCACCAGTTCGTAACCAACAATATCAACGCGCCTCTCCCGGGAACCTTCGATCCCAACAATCCTGCGAGCGGCTTGCGGCCCCTCGGCAACCCGGCCGGAAATATTTACGATTACGGGTCGCCTGGTATTTACCGGCAGACGGAATTGATCGCCAACATCCGCGTGAATGCCCACAGCATCTCGCTCTTCGGCTACTATGTCTTTGATGATGCCCACAGCGACTCGGGATTAAACGTGCAGACCAGCCCCGCCGGAGAATTCAGCTTCCAGACGAACCCCTGGAACCTTTCCGAGGACTACGGGCGCGCCTACTTCGGCATTCGTCAGCGCGTGGTAATTGCCGGCAGCCTGGCCATGCCGTTGGGCATCCGTTTGAGTCCGATGCTGATGGCGAACTCCGGGCAGCCGTTCAGCATCCAGCTCCCGCAAGATCTCTACGGCACCGGCGTTCACGATGCCCGGCCGGCACTGGCAACGGCCTCGACGCCCTCAGCCAATGTTGTCGTAACGAAGTACGGCGCCTTCAATATCGCCCCTGGGCCCGAGAATGCCCCAATCCCCCCAAACACCGAAACAGCTCCAGCAAACTTCATGTTGAATTTCCGCCTCAGCCGCACATTCGGCTTTGGCGGTAAAGGCCGGGAGAAACACGGCGGTGAAGATTCTGCACCAGGACCGGAAGGACGTGAAGGGCGTGGAGGAGATAGTCGAGGGCTTGGCGGCCGCGGGCTGAGCAATGGCGGTGGCGCGAGCCTGGGAGGGGCAACGGAGCGCCGTTACGCGCTCACGCTAAGCCTGTCTGTCCTTAATGCACTCAACAACGTCAACCTCGGCTCGCCGGTCAATGTTCTTGGCTCACCACTGTTCGGTCAGTCTGTCTCACTTGCGAGTGGTCCATTCTCGGCCCAGGTCGGGAACCCTGTAGCCAATCGTCTCATCAACGTCGGCGCTTCCCTGAGCTTTTGAACGATCTCCGCAGCGAGGAATGCATCGGTACCCAGGATGCAGTTCTGACGACTGGCCCGAATGGTTCCAATACGATGAGGAGATCTCGATGAACGGTCAGATTCCTAACCTGAAATGGATGTACAGGGTTTCGGCCGCACTGCTGCTCCTTAGCGCGAGCGCAGTTCGGTCACAAGCAGCGGCGGGTAATCAAGTGCTCGCGACAGTCGCGGATATTCCCATGCCTGGACCCGCAGTCCGCTTCGACTATCAAAGCCTCGATGTGGAACGTGGCCGGCTTTACATATCGCACATGAACGCCAATCAACTCGTGGTCTTCGATATAAGAAAGCGTCAGGTCGTCTCCAACCTCGACGGGTTCAGTCGAGTACACGGCGTCATTGCAGTTCCCGAAATTGGACGGGTCTACGCTTCTGTGACTGGTAACCACCAGGTGGCCGTGGTCGATGAGGCCACTTTGAAGACAATCGCAACCGTGGGGCCGATCAACTATCCTGATGGCCTCGCGTATTCGCCAACCACCAAAAGAGTCTTTGTCTCTGACGAGCATGGCGGAGTGGATGCGGTAATTGACGCCAATACCAACAAACTGATCGCGAAGATTCCGCTTGGAGGCGGCGCCGGCAATACCATCTACGACCCAGGCTCCGGCAGGATCTTCGTGGCCGTCCACGGAATCAACGAACTCGTGGCAATCGATACGGCAACGTTGAAGATCGTTGGCCGTTATCCTCTACCCGGCATCCAGAACCCTCACGGTGTTTCGCTGGACGTCGCAAATCGTCTCGCCTTCATTGCGGGAGAGGAGAACCACTCGCTGGCCGTCTTCGATTTGAGCAGGATGAAGCTGCTATCGATTCACCAGGTAGGTGATGACCCCGACGTTCTGGCCTTCGATCCAGCCTTGAGGCTCCTGTATGTATCTGCTGAATCGGGGACTGTCAGTGTGTTTCAGGAGTCCAAGCGCGACCTGAAACTGCTTGGCCAATTCAACATGCCGCACGCCCACACGGTGTCTGTCGATCCAAAAACTCATTTGGTCTACTTCCCACTTGAGAGCGTCCAGGGCCGTCCAGTGCTCAGAATCATGCAACCGCCCGTTCAGCCCCAGTGAAGAACTAATCGATTCGCGCCCGCCTGAGACTGACTTGGACGAATGTGAAATGAAGCCCACTTAGATAGGGATGGGATAACTCTTCCTCGGCTGGTCCAAGGGCGGGTGGCTCCGGCACTTGCTTTGTAGCGTCTACAATCTCAAGAAGCGAGAGGCCCTTGTTTCGCTTCATGGATGTGCGTCCAACGAAGCCCGGCCTGGCCGCGTTACGATCAGAAATATACACTGCATGCGCGTTTCTTGCTGGGCTCGCTTAGCAAACTTTCAGCTTTGCCCGGATCTCCTCGGCGATGACCGCGGCATTGCAATGTTCGGCGTCGCGGGCGCCAAAGACCAGCGTGAGGGTTCCCTTTCCCGCCATGGAAATGAGCCGGTCGAGCACTTCCTTGCGCGGCGGTTCCTTGAGCCCCTTGCGATAGCGCTTGCGGAATTCCGGCCACTTTTCAGGGTCGTGCCCATACCTGTTTCGCAGTTCCCTGGACGGCGAAATGGATTTTTCTCAGGCGCTGATTTTGAGATCAGCTTTGCTCACTCCGCGGGGCCACAGGCCGTCCACCAAGATGCGAACGCCGTCACGGGCGCCCGGCTTGTCATAGGCCCGCTGGATATTCACCGGCATTGGATGCCACCACCTTCCACGCCCTAAACTTTGAGGGCGTGAAGATAATCGTAACTGATTTTGATCGCTTCGAAGACCGGGAGTTCGGTCTCGTCCTGCTCGACAAAGTAATACTTCAGGCCGCCCTTGGGCGCCGCCTTGAAAATCCGCTTCCAGTCAATGATGCCCTTGCCAACGGGCGCAAAGGCCTCGGAAGGCGTGCGGCCAGAAACGGTTGGCGGATAGTGCTTCCTTTCATCCTTGATGTGCAGAACCGGGAAGCGGCCCGGGTACTTGTTCATGTAAGCGACAGGATCGTAACCGGCGCGCGTGACCCAGAAGCAATCCATCTCAAAACAAACGGAGGCCGGGTCCGTGTTTTGCAGCATCAGATCAAACGCGATGGTATCGCCAAATTTCTCGAAGTCGCGATTGTGGTTGTGGTATCCGAAATGAAGACCTGCTTTCCTGCACCCCTCGCCTGTCTTGTTGAAAAATTCGGCCGCGCGTTTGTAATTGTCGAGCGAGTGGCGGTAAGTTTCCGGGACGGACGAGAGCACAACATAACTCATATCAAGCGTATGCGCGTCGTCGGTAACTTGGGACAGATTCGACTGGAGCAGCTTATAGTCAAAATGACCGGCTGCGGTCTTCAGCCCAATCTCGTCGATAAGCTGTTTGATCTTTGGGACCGGCTGGTTGTGAAAGCCGGAAAACTGCACCTGCGTGTAACCAACGGAAGCCACCTTGCGCAGGGTCCCTGCAAAATCGTCGTCAAGCTGCTTCCGCACCGTGTAAAGCTGCAAACCAACCGGAATTCCATACGGGTCGGCGTATAAGTCCAGGCCCACGCCTGCTGCCATGAGAACAGCAGAAGCTCCAAGGCCTGTCCGGAGAAAATCGCGTCGATTAAATGAGCCCATTGAGAACAGTTCCTCCTTCGGATGTAGATCGACTTAAAACCCGGCAAATACAGCCACTGAACAAGCAGCCGGAGACGAACAGAGTGCGAGCCCGGTCTCGTTCGCAGGCCTTTGTAATCTCTGGACTTCCCCGCTTGCAGCGCAGATCATACCACGTGTAAAGGTGCTACGATACAGGGATGCGCGCCCGGAAAGGTGAGCATCTGCAAGATCTGGACGAACGGTTCATGCGCGAGGCACTGCGGCAGGCCCGTCGCGGCTATCGCGAGGGCGAAGTTCCGATTGGAGCCGTGATTGTCCGCATCGGAGAAATCATTGCGAGGGCTCATAATCGTCCTATACATCTGAGCGATCCCTCAGCGCACGCGGAGGTGCTGGCGCTGCGCCGCGCGGGCCGCAGGCTGGGGAACTATCGCCTGTCCGGATGCACCCTGTATGTTACAATCGAGCCTTGCGTCATGTGTGTTGGAGCCATCGTCCAGGCCCGTATTCAAAGGCTGGTTGTGGGAGCCATAGACCCCAAAGCCGGCGCTTGCGGCTCGGTCCTGCCAGTGCTGAACAGCGAGAAACTGAACCATGCGGTCGTGTTGGAAAGCGGAATCCTCCAGACAGATTGCTCGGCCATTCTTCAGCAGTTCTTCCGCGAACGCCGCAAAACGGGCCGGCGGGGAATTTGAAAACAGCCGGAATCATGCCAGAATAATAATTTTAGACGCCATCGCCAGGATCAGGCTTTGCGGAGAGGTACCGAAGTGGTCATAACGGGGGCGCCTCGAAAGCGTCTTGCCTGCCAAAAGCGGGCACGTGGGTTCGAATCCCACCCTCTCCGCCAGCAAGCCGACTGAAAGGCCAGACCTTCGAAGCCGTCGAGGCGTACGGACAAGACGGAAAGTTGGAAAAGCTGGTGCAGGCGCAGAAGAGTCAAGCTTGTCCTAACTGGGGCGAACTTCTGCGCTGTTCCAATAGGCGGACCCTGCTGGCCGGTCATCGAGAAGCCAGTGATAGAGTCGAATCGTGACCCTTTGCCCGGCGTATTTATGGAGGTCGATTTCCAGGGTGCGGTATTGGGGCTCCTTGCTCGCGGAATCCGACTCGATATCCTGTGCCATTACGGAATCGTTGTTGACGAGGACCTGCAAGCGCCAAGGCTGACCCGACACTGATCCTACTTTCAAATCCAGTTTTGCAGATCCGGCTGGTATGCGGACTTCACGTTCCAACCGGCAGGGCCGCGTGTCTCGCGGGAAGGTTACCAACGTGTTCGTCTCCCACGCGAGATAGGTCGCACCGGCTCCTCCGCGTGAGGCATGCGCCAGCCGCCAATCGCTGTTCCATAGCTGACCATAATCGTTGATGTCGAACCATTCGAGAGGTTGCCGCTGTACGGAGTGCCGAGGAACCAGCATGTAGTCGTTTTCTCTTCGAGCTCCATTTGCCACGAGCAACGTCCGCCCGAGGGCCCCAATTCTGGCGGCGAAGTCAGAAATGCGTTCATCAATCACCCTGCCAAACCTAAGCGGCCCCATCCCGGTTCCGTAGATCCGGTTGTTCAGAGTTCTCACGAGGCCCTCAGGAATCGCCTTCGATCCGTGCATGGCCCCAACAATCGAGCTTACAACATCGCTATTGCAGTCGGCGTCGGTATAGTCATCCGCAGCCGAAATTATATTGATGGAGTTCAGCCAGTCCCCTCTGCCATAAAGCAGGGCCAGCGCGCACAGTGCCCCATTGGCAACGGCGTTGTTAAATTGCGGATATTCCGGGCGCCAGCGGTTTTCAATCTCAACGGCTATTTTGCGCCAGGTTTCGCCCCGAGCGTAACCTGCCAGCACCTGGTCGAGGGCCTTGCGGTAATTTGATTCGGGAGAGATGATCTGCGCGGCCTGGCGTACGAGCTTTTCCGCATCGGTCTCAAAAAATGCCTCACTTGTACAGGCCGCCACAAAGACCGCGCCATCGCATCCTTCAGCGTAGCCATTGATGTGGGAATAATATCGGGCCACCTTGCCTGCCAGATTTACCATGCCGGCAGCCAGCATGCCATAAGTCCCGGATGAAAACTGCGGTCCGATTGTGTGGAACCACTTGTTGTAACGGGGTTCTCCCGTCTTTGGTGGCTTGATCCCTTTGTCTAAGGCAAGCCGAGCCTGTTCGCTTGATCCCCACGCCCCCGCCTTGTACTCCTTCCACATCTCCCCCAACTGCTCAATCGTCATATGGATTCCATAGCGTTCGAATCCATAGATCGCCACCATCTCATAATAAAAATCATCATCAATCGGAGCATATGTATAGTCCTTCAGGAACCGGTCGAGACTTGGGTCCACATTTTCGGGCTTCCCCTCGAACGGCATGCCGAAAAAAGCTCCCACGATCTTGCCCAACCAGGCACCGTACACATGATCGTTGTAATCAGCCAGTGAGATGCGGCGGAATTCGGGCTTGCTATCATCGGGTGGTATCGCAAGCCTCGCGCGTGGCGTGTTCACGGGGTGCGTGGACTGTGCGCCGAAGAGATCCGGCGCACCAGCAACCGTGCTCAGCGATCCAATCCCACCAGCCCTGAGATAATTCATGAAGGCGCGCCGGTTCATCGTTAAACCCTCCGCGATCTGAAGTGGTCGAGACGTGAAAAGAATCGCCCAAACCATAATAATGGAAATGGGTGTCGGAGATTCTTCCCCCGAGTGGTAGCCCGAATGGGTCCGCCCGGCGAGTCCGCGCTGAAGTAAAGGTTATGATCGCGTTCTTGCCCGGCGTAATCCCGCCGAAGTCCTCCCGCAAGAACGACCCACAGCTGCGGAGCGATAAGGCTAATAGCTGCCAGGAGCCCAACCCAAGATGAATCGTTTCAAACTGGCCCGATGCTAATTCTCAGCAGGCGGACTGTCCAATAAATATTCTTTTTCACCTTCATAAACCATTTTTATCAGCTAGCCTACTTCAAACGATTTTGCCCGTCAGGCGGCTGGGCTATCGGAACAGTAAAGACCTCCAGGCTACCCCGCGGAATCTGACGATATGATTTTGGGTATAGAAGTCTGTTTTGCTGGCCAAGTGCCGCCGGCCGGCGGAGAGAAATCATCAACCATTCAACGCCTGTTGTAGTAAGCTGGTTTGTTACAGACCTCGAAGGGAATCCGGTCGAATGAACCGAATCATTGCACGGCTTGGTGTTTTCGGGTATGTTAACAGGAGCCAACTGCTGCCGCGGGAAAGGGCAGTGAATCGTTTCAGATCTACTGGATGAAATCCACCAATTAAAGAGACTCATAGAGCGCAAGCGCATGAACAATGGCTACACTCAAAGAAGTCGCTAGAAGAGCCAATGTATCCGTGGGCACGGTTTCCAACGTGCTGAATCGAACCGCCCGAGTCAGTGAATCGGTTCGAGTGCGTGTTACAACAGCCATAAGGGAATTGGAGTACCACCCGAATCACGTAGCCCGAAGCCTGAAACTCAAGGCTACAAAAATGCTCGGAATGATCGTCTCAGACATCACCAATCCCTTCTTTTCACAGATGGTGCGGGGGGCGGAAGATGCTGCTCTAAAGCGGAACTATCTTCTTTTGACCTTCAACACTGACGATCATTTCGAACGAGAGAAAAAAGTCCTCTCGGTTCTCCGGTCACGACGCGTGGACGGAGTTCTTCTTGTTGTTGCTCCAAGTGACGAACGTCCCGAGCATATCGCAGATACTATTGGTTCAGGATTACCCGTAGTGTGCCTGGATCGCTTGCCGCCCGGGATGAAGGTGGACTCAGTCACGGTGGACAACGTTGCGGGAACACAGGAATGCATCAGGCACCTTATCGCCCGAGGACATCGCAGAATTGGAATCATTACCGGCTCCTTGTTTCTAGAAACAGCCCGTCAGCGCCTTCAAGGGTACAAGAATGCTCTTGAAGATGCGGGGATCAAAATCGAACAAGAGCTAATCTGCGAAGGCAACTTCCGAGAGCAAACAGGTTATCAGCTGGGCAGGAAACTGCTTCTCCAGACTGATCGCCCGTCGGCATTGTTCACTTCAAACAGCCTGATGGCAATTGGCACATTGAGAGCCATTGAAGAATTAGAACTCCAATGCCCGAAGGACATTGCCATCGCGACCTTTGATGATCTGCCTTTGACTGAGGTTTTTCACCCACATCTCACAGCCGTCGCCCAACCAGCTTTCTCCATTGGCTATGCTGGGGCAGAACTTTTGATACAAAGGATCGAGACTAAAGGGGCCTCTGAATCGCCTGTCGCCATTCGGCTACCGACCCAGCTCAAGGTGCGAGAGTCGACCATGGGATTTCTGCGGTCGAAGACTATGGAAGTCACACAAAATACGTTCGACCGCTAGGGAGCCTCACTCGAGAATAAGCGCATGTTACTTTTGCCGATTGCACAGTCTGGCTCCTGAACGGAAGTAGATCATCATTCCCTCCCTCGCCGCTCGCGTGCCCGCATCTCCGGTTTAGGCCGGGGGCTTGCCCATTATGTTTTTGAAAAGAAGTCCAGCACGGCCTGAGAGAGAATTCCGATTGGGAGTCGCAATTGGCTTTCTGAGATCAGACTGAATGAACGAAATGATTTGTACAGATGATATCCCATCAGATATGGCGGCCATGGAAGACGGCATGACCCGGGATCACAAAATGCCATGGAAGGAACTCCTCCACGGCTTGCTGATTCTTTCAATGCTGTTAGCGAGCTGTTTCCTTAACGCTTCGCCGGGTGGAGCAGATCAGCAACCGGGCCCGCTACTCCAGAAGATTTGGATGCTCGTTCAACAAGGAAATCTGGCAGAAGCGCGCGCTCAGTTGGATGAATGCATTAAGACGTATCCTACAGTAGCGGGTTTCCGGACTCTTCTTGGGATCATCGAAGCGCAGCAGAAACATTTCTCAGCTGCGGAATTGGATTTCAGGAAATCCATTGAACTCGATCCGAAGTTTTTAAGTGGGTACCTTAATTTGGGACATCTTTACCAGGAGCAATTATCAACGGATCCTGAGGTCTGGGAGAAATCTGTAGCCACCTACGAGAGTTTGCTAAAAATTGAGCCGAGCAACGCCGAAGCTAACTTTCAATTGGCCCTGTTGCTTGAGGGTCACGGCCGGTTTCAGGATTCGCTGCGACATATTGACCGATTGCCGGGTGCCATTCGAAAACAAAAGCGTGCGCTCGCGCTGTCCGTGGCCGACTACGCCGGAATTGGCAATGATAAACAGGCAGAAGCCACTTCTACAGAACTGATGACGGCTTCCGACCTCACCGAAGCGGACATTGCTCCTGTTCTCGCGGTCCTCGAGGCTCGTCACCAGGAAGTCCTGGAAGCACAGCTCCTCAGTGGGCTTGCCGCTAGAGGACTGGCATCTTCCGCTGCACTCCAGAGACTCGGCAAGCTGTACGCCAGGCAGGGACGCTTACCGGAGGCGCGCAGGACTCTCGAAGAGGTCGCTGTGCGCGAGGCGCGCCCGACCTATGTGCTTCTCGAGCTGGGCAGAATCGCCGACCAGCAGAAGGACTATATTTCAGCGCTGGGATTTCTGGCACGAGCCCGTGATCTCGAACCTGGAAATAGTTCCGTCCATTACTTATTTGGCATGGTTTGTGTTCAGGAAAACCTGAGTCAGGAGGCCTATACCTCATTAAAACGGGCCGTGTCGCTCAAACCGGATGATCCGTATTACAACTATGCGCTCGGCGCGGTGATACTGGACCGCCAGGACACCCGCGAGGCAATCCCGTATTTCGAGAAGTTCTGCAAACTGCGGCCCAATGACCCGCGCGGGAGGTTCGGTCTGGGCGCCGCCTACTTCTTAAGCCATGACCTAGTTTCGGCATCCAGAGAATTCAAATCTATCGAAGAGTTTCCTCAAACGCGTGCCGGAGCACGCTATTTTCTCGGGCGAATCGCGAATTTGCAGGGAGACTTCGACACCGCATCAAAAGAGCTCGAGTTGGCGCTAAAGGAACAACCAGAATATCCAGAGGCCTATACGCAGCTGGGACTGGTTCGTATGAATCAAAAGCAATATCTTCAGGCAGAGAATGCATTTCACGCGGCTTTGGCGCGGGACCCTGACAATTATCTGGCCAATTTAAATCTTATGATCCTTTACCAAAGAAGACACGACCCGAGAGCGCAAGAGCAAGAGCAGAAATTTGCAACCATCAAGAACAAACGAGATATCACGGCCAAGATGTTCTTGCGCACTGTCGAAGTTGTACGGTAAATCACATGCGTGCTGTGCTGAGGATCTACCCAATGCACAAGCTTTAATGGAACGCTGCGCGACGGATGGAACCGGGGTTATAAAGTTCAGATGTGAAGAGATATGGCAAAAACAGAAAGAACCAGATGCAGTTCTTATCTTGAAAGCGGCGTCGCCACCACGGTCGTGCGCGGCAGCCGTATTGGAATGCTCTTATTGATAGTAATCCTGGCTAATTGCGGTATTCTTCATGCCCAGAGAGAAAGCCGCCATTCCCCTGAAGGGCTGACCGCGGAACTCTCCAAAACAACCCTCGCTTCGCAGCAACAGGAGGAAATTATTAAGGCCATTCGAGCGCACAAGTATTCCCATGCGGAAGAACTGCTGCTTGCTGAAATCGACCGTTCCCCTCATTCTTCTGAGACGCTCAGAATACTCGGCGGTGTCTTTTTTCTGGACGGCAAGTACCTAAACAGCGCCATTGCATACAAGAAAGCAGAGGCAATCACGCCGCTTGATCCACCGAGCCGATACACCCTTTCGATGGCGTACATCATACTGGGCCATCCTGACTGGGCGCGCCCAGAGTTGGAAGCGATGGCTCGATCGGACCCTCATAATGCACTCTACCCTTATTGGCTCTCGCGCCTGGATTACGACGCCATGCGCTTCAACCAGGCGGTGGATGAGGCGCTCCGGGCAATTCAGCTTGACTCGTCTTTCACCAAGGCCTATGGAAACCTGGGTTTGTGCTATGAAGGTCTGGGACAATACGACAAAGCCATCGGCGCCTACCAAAGCGCAATAAGGCTCGATGAGAAGAGCCCATCACCCTCGCCTTGGCCACCTTTGAATTTGGGAGCGTTGCTGGTCAGGCTGGATCGTCTGGACGACGCCCGGAAATCCATCGTGAAGGCCCTTCGGATTGATCCAAAGTTTCCCAACGCCCACTTCCAGCTTGGCCTAATTTTAGAGAGGCAGGGCAAGTACGAGGAGTCCCTCAAAGAACTGCAAGAAGCTGTTCAATCCAATCCGTCTTACGCGGACCCCTATTATGTTCTAGGCCAGGTTTATCAGCGGCTCGGTGAAAAAGACAAAGCCGAGGCGTCGCTCCGGAGTTTCCAGAAACTGAAATCAACTGCTTCGAACAGAGAGCCGTACTGAGCCTGCCTTTGTGAGCTGCAGTTTGGATCCAAACTCAACACTACCTGGTTTCCTAGAAGTCATTTCAAAACCCCCTGAAGTCCATTGAACTGAGGTTAGTTGGCATGACCATTCCCAATTTGGAGGAGCCACGAGGCATGCCTGTACTGAAAATAAAAGACTTAATCCGAACGTCTACTCCCTAGTTTGGAATTGCTCGCGTCTGGTCAAGCATTTCAATAGGTTCCATGGGGTTTTGAAATGACTTCTAGTGTCCAAGCACGTGGCACAAGGCGCAGTCGGTTGAGGCCTTCTTCGCCACATGGCACTTCATACAGGTGACCATGTCCACTGATTTCTCCTTAGCCAGCACATCACGTGTGCTCACAGGCCCATGGCAATCTACGCACGTTATCCCTGCCTGGTGGTGAGTCGCGTGACTGAAAAACACGAAATCCGGAAGTGTGTAGATCCGGACCCATTTCACTTTTCTCCCGCCCGGGTAATATTCGCTTAAGGCCTGGATCTGTTTCGACTCAGTCTTGATCGTCGCATGGCACATCATGCAAAGGGCAGTGTCTGGAAAACCAGCCTGTTCCCTTTGGGTTGCCCCACTGTGACAATTGGAACATAAAATGAATGCGTGTTTTTTATGGCTGAAAGATATGGGTTGTGGTTGGACAGCGACGGCGGGCTTCTCCGGCTGCGCCTTCATATCGCTGTTCGGCCTGCCTGCTGGAGCGGATAAGCCGAGAGCCAGTACAACAATTCCCAATCCAGCCTTTGTCAAGTCAGCCTTCCTCATCCAATTTGGAGTTGGTTCCAACGCCGACTAACTTAAGGCAACGAAAAGGCCACCAGCTTGCCCGTGAACTTTTTATCGTATTTGTTGCCTCCTCCTGCAGCGATCACAACAAATTGTTTTCCGGTTTTTTCGCCGATGAACGTCATCGGCGTGGCCATTCCGCTGGCGGGCAGTTTCGCCTCCCACAAGAGCTTCCCTGTGTCTTTATCGAATGCCCGGAAACGGCGATCGTTGGTCGCGCCAATAAAAACGATACCGCCCGCGGTCACGATGGAACCGCCAATGTTGGGTGTCCCCGTTTGGGGAATCCCGCGAGCCTTCAGTCCGTCAAATTCTCCCAAGGTCACGCGCCAGCGAAATTTACCCGTGTTCAGGTCAATCGCCGTTAGCGATCCCCAGGGCGGTTTCTGGCATGGATAGGCATTGGCATCCCAGAAGAACTCGTATTTGACCGAACGGGCTCGGTATGGAACCGTGGATCCCGGTGGCCGTTTGACAATCTGGAAAAGGCCGCCAACATCCATGGAGTTGACGTATAGCACATCGGTTGCGGGATCAACCGAGGCGCCGCCCCAATCGGTTCCTCCATTCAACCCAGGAAACAAGACCGTTGGCTTCTCGCCGATAGGACGGAACATGGGCCCATCCACAATCGCGCCCTTTAGCATTGCCAGACATTCCCTCCGCGATTCCGGCGTCACGCTCGTAATCTCATCACGAGTCATCGACTGCCGGGCATAGGGCGGCGGGGCAACTGGGAACGGCTGGGTTGGCCAACTGGCTTCGCCGGGAATTTGACTCTTCGGTACCGGCCGCTCCTCCACTTTGAACAACGGCTCACCCGTTAACCGATTGAACAGGAACACGAACCCTGTTTTGGTCACCTGTGCAACCGCCGGGACCTCACGGCCATTTCGTCGAACTGTCACCAGGGTGGGCTGCGCCGGCAAATCGTAATCCCAGAGATCGTGATGAATGGTCTGGAACTGCCACCGCATCTTTCCCGTCTGGCAATCCAAGGCGGCCAAGCTGTCACCAAACAGGTTTTTACCTTTCCGATCACCGCCATATAAGTCGCCCGAAGGAGACGTCAAAGGGAGAAACACCAGCCCCTCGTTTTCGTCGACGCTCATGGTTGACCAGACGTTTGTGCCACCTCTGCCCCTCCAGGATTCACCTCCCCAGGTATCGTTGCCTTGTTCGCCGGGTTGTGGCACGGTGTGAAAGCGCCATAGAAGCCTCCCGGTGCGAGCATCGAACCCCCGCACGTCGCCATTTGGACCTCGCGGCTCGCTATCACTAACCCAGCTTCCGGCAATCGCTACGTTTCTGCAAACCGCGACCGGCGAGGTCAGACCGTATGCCCTCCTGGGAAATTTGTCTGCCATTCCTTGCCTCAGGTTTAATACTCCTTTGTCACCAAATTCCGCCGCCAGCTTCCCGCTGAGCGCGTCCAGTGCGAAAAGTCGCCCCTGCAAGTCGGCAAGAAAGATCCTCTTCCTGTTCCCGTCGCTCCAATAAGCCGCGCCTCGGTTCACAAAGAGATTGACTCGCATTGTCTTGTCGATCTGCGAATCGAAATCCCACAGTTTTCTTCCAGTCTCTGGGTCGAGAGCAATCAGACGGCAGAATGGCGTTGTAATGTACATGGCGCCGTTGACAACCAATGGAGTCGCTTCAAAGCCCGATCGCGTGGGATAGACGGTGCCGTCACTGAAGTCTTTTGTGTCGTAAATCCAGGCGACCTTCAGTTCTCCTACATTCTTCTTGTTAATCTTCGTCAGCGGCGAGTATTTCATCCCTCCCGCATCACCCCCAACCCATCTCCAATCCTGCACGGAACCTTCTTGGCTGGACCTGAGCATTTGCGAAGCTGGCACAATAACCAACACGGCCCCCGCCACGACAATTCCGAGCGAGTAAACCATCCGCCGTGCCCGAGGCCAAAGGGAGCGTAAAGTGTGATTGGGGAGCATCTGGTTCCTTTCACCTGCCATTTTGAAGCCGTGGAATTGAAGCATTTCCGATCAATATCCCCTTGATGTTATCTCCGCTCGCCCCACGACAGTGAGATTGCCAGATCTAGTCGCTGCTGCACTCCGGGGACTGCGTTTGGAAGACACAACAAGCTTCCTCCAGCGCGCATGTGCTTGCCCTAAAGTTGATTTGGTCCAGCAACTCTTTTCGGCCAACCTGGCACGCGCGGACTTTCACTCGCGCAAGTTGGATTCGACCCGTCTATTTTCCGGCTTGCGGAACTTGCGGTTAAAATGCCTTCCTTGCAACCCAGAAGATCGCCTGCCTGACAAAAGTGCTGTAATTGCTGTTCTCATACGCGGATGGACCGTGACCAAGTTCTACATAGACAATCCGAGATTTCTTGTAACGATGACTCCAGGCTATCACCTTCTCACTTGCAGGGTTGTCTGTGGTCAACAGGACGTGCACTTTGGGATCAACCCAATAATGATTGTAGGCTTCGTCGACGATGTCGAAATCGCGAAGACCTCGGGTGACGGGGCTAGACGGGTCAGCCACGTGAACATGGGTATGCTGATTGTCTTTATAGGTCGACGTGGCAGCAGGTCCCGGCACTACTTTCTCCTTCGATGACGCCCGGCCCCCTAAAATACGCCGGTATTCGCGCCAGGTGCCATCATAGGACCAAAGCGAATGGTGGAGGAACACCATACCTTTTCCTTCGCCGAGTAGCTGCTCAATGCCTTTCCATTGTGGGTCTCGTTTCTGATGCATGTCATAGAACACGATCGCGTCGTAATCTTTCGCACCTTTCGGATTCAACTTCTCCTCAGCACCCTGCCCATAGGCAATATGGGCGAAGGCCACTCCTTTCATTTCGCGGAACATTCCAAAGAAGCCTGCTTCGTTAAAGTCGTGCCCGCCGGTCACAATCAGAACACGCACATCAGCGCCGGGTGGAGCTCCCTGGGCGACGTGACAGAACAGGACAATGGCCGACAAGCCCAAAACCGAAACGATCGCCGTCCATACCCTTGTTTCAATGACAAAGCGATGGAATTTCGTGGTCATATCGGTGAACACCCTGAAAAGCCAATGCAGCATTGGACAAAGCATGCTACACCCGGAAGCAGACGAGAGGGAACACGCCGCTAATTCGCCAAGGGGTCTGACGTTGGAATGAGAGAGATCACTTCTCTTCTTTCTGTAGTCCAAAGCAATAGACATTTGAGTCATGGTCGACTGCGTAAACTTTGCCGTCAGCAACTGCCAGTCCGCTAAAATGAACCCAGCTTTTCATGGAACCCCCACTCTGGTAAAGCATCTTGCCCGTTCTTGCATCGAGGGCATACAAGACGGCTGCATGCGTCCCTTGCGAACGCTGCGCAGTTGTCAAGAGGTTGTGCTTCCATTCTTCAACGCTCTTAAAATGGATCATCCCCATGGTGTGGGTCTGTCTCGGATTTTCTCCCGTGGCCAGACCAAAGAGAACCCCATTAGCAACAACCGGCGGGTCCGGCAGATTAAAGTCTGGAGAAACCCAGGCAGGCTCCAGGTCGGGCTTCCCTGAAGTCTTGCTGACCGTCACCTTGAAGGCCATAATGCAGCCGTGAGGAACTGGTCCGTTTGTAAGCGGGAATTTGGGAGCTTCCTTTGAGATTTCTCCCCAGAGTGTGACGTAAACCCATGGCTGGCCTGTTTCATCTTTCCATACTGCAGGCGCGCCCCAGAATCCTTTTTGCTCCAAAGCCCTGGCATCATTTCCAAGAGGTGGAGTGATGAATAACGGCGTTTGATGATCCTTGCTGCCCAGGGAATCGGCGTTCAGAAGGTAAACAACCGCTTGTTTGCCCCCTCCCACCACAAGATTGTAGTCTTTATAAGCGAACCAGGCGTACCCGCCGGAATCCATATCCAGGTCATCCTGATTGATCAGCTTCCAGTCCAACGGAGTATAGTAGTCAAGCAAGTGCAGGTTTCGCGTGGAGGCTGCGATGAAACTGCTGCCATAGTCGCCAGCGGAAGGATCAACCTTCCCGTCGCCGGTACTGAGAATTATCCGGCCATTTTTGCCAATCAGTGGACCACCTCTGCCCCACATTCCCGCCCCATACCCGGCTTCCACAAGCAATTCATGAGTGACGTGGCTCATCGTATTGCGCACGTCCATGGAGTAAACTCCGGACCGGTCGCCGCCGCATCCCTGGGATGTCGCGGTATAAACAAACCCGTCTTCAAAATTCAGGCTCCAAGGCTTGGCAAAGGCCGGAACAAATTGATAGGGGCCGAACCTGATTTCCCCACTGCCTAAGTCGAGACCGTATAATTTTCCGTCCTGGGCGATGGTGTAAATGATGTTTCGTTCAACATCAATTGTGGGTGTTGCATTGACGGCATCAGGACACAGATAGAACGGCTCATCCTTTGAAGTGACAGCAGACTCAAACGTCCGTTGCCAGACCACTTTCCCCGAATCGGCATCCAGCGCGAAGAAGTGGTCTGAACTTCCCGCCACGTAAACCAGATCCTTTATCCCCTGGGGAGTAACGATATGGCTGGCTACAACCGGGGCCGTCAGGGCGTTCAGAGCAAGCGGAGGGTTATCAACCTGAGCAGACCACTTTAGTTGAAGCTTGGTCACGTTTTGAGACGTTATAGAATCCTCGCCGGAAGCCGAGCCAGTCCGCTGCGGATCATGGCCAAAAGTTGGCCAGTCTGCCGCCCCTAGCTCCATGTGAACAGACAGCAACAGCAGAAGACATAATGTTATATTCACGCAGAAATGGCTACCTGGCAGTCTTAAGTTGGCTACGGCTTGCACGCGCTTCATCATCCTCGAGATTATCCCCCTCAATCCATGCCTGCTCGTCCGCGCTCCGATCAGAGTAATCCAAATAGGATAATGACCTGCCATATTGAATATCTAAAGCTTTGCCGATCAGTGCATCTCTGTGCTGCAGGCGAGGAAGCGTACTGCCTTGGAGCTTTTCTGGTACGGAGGATCCCCCTCGCTGAGAGGAGGATCCTCCTTGATCAGCCCCGACACTCAGAACAATAGTTGCATTGCGAATTGGATGCGACGGGGATCGCTCACACTACCATCCCACTGCCCGAAAGCCGGGCTCGCAACGTCCGTGTCAAAGGCAGTGTCTCCGAAACATCGGGTAGTGCAGTTGAAAATGTGCCAATTCCAAGCGTTAAAGAAAGAAGCTCGGAACTGTAATCCAACCTGCTCTGTTATTTTTGTATTCTTCACCAGACTGATGTCCTGATTATGGTAACCCGGACCTCGCAGGTTTGAGATGCGTGGCCCCTGGCCAAGGTAAAAATTGAAATTTGCCGGGTTCTCGAAAGCAGCCTGGTCGAACAATGGCCCCTTGTCCGGGTTGAAATGGGCCGGATCCTGCAGGAAGGGGTTAGCGCCCGGAAGCACCGCCGGAATACACGCGGCCTGAAACTGGCTGGGAACGTTGCATTGACTAGAGCGGAAATAGTACGGCTGACCCGAAGAGATTCGGAAGAGAGTCACAAATTGCCAGCCACCTATGACCTTATTTGCTGCCCCGCTCGCGTTCAAAAAGCGCTTCCCCTGACCAAAAGGAAGGTCGTATATGAGGGAAACGGCAAGAATATTTGGAGTGTCGTTCTCTGAAAGCACCTTGTTCCGATCCCGCTGGTAAGGCGAGATGACTCCCTGGATGCCCCCTTGAAGAGAGGTGGTCTGAACGGTATCGGAAGTCGTTAGCAACTTCGAGAGGGTATATGAGGTCAGGAACCAGAGCCCGCTCGACAAACGGTGTTCCGCCTTCACCTGGAAGGAGTGGTAAATTGACGTGCCGGCGTTCTCGTTAAGACCCTGGAGACCGCCGCAATATTGAGGATACGGTGTGAGCGCCTGGGCGACGGAGGGCGCGCAGCTTTGCATCTGATCAGCCCAGCCACTATACGGAACGGACACGCCATCCAGACTAGTCTGTCCCGGCTGAAATTCATCAAACAGCGACTGCCCCATCGAGAGCAGGCTCGGATTTAGAGCGTTAAGCGGCGTCTCGCTCGACGGCAGGTGCGTCCCCTTGTTGGCCACATAGGCCAGGCTCACATAAGAATTGTTGGTAAACTGGTGTTCGATTGTAAAGTTCCACTGTTGGGCATACGCGCGATGGTTTGCCGAAACTGGGCGATAGAGTGGACCGTCCTGGCCGTTAAGAAATGAACTGTCGATGAAAGGCGGCGGCTGAAAGTTCTGGGGCAGGCCTTGCTGAAGAAGGAATGCGGGAGTCAAACCTCCATTCGTGCTGGAAAATCCCGGCGTAGAATTGAACCCATCGAGCGCGATACCCCCGCCCCAGCCGGGATAATACGCCTGGTTCAAGAAGATGCCATATCCACCTCGCACGACTGTACCTTGCCTCAATGCATAGGCAAAACCCAACCGCGGCCCAAATCCTCCGTACCATGTGTCTTCAGGAAACGGCTTTCCGTAGCCTGCGCTGCCATAATTTATTGTGCCGTCGCCAGTCCCTGCAAAGGCCAGGCGACCGGGACGGTTGCCAGCGCCAGGATTTGCCCCCAGCGGGTCTAAGAAAGACAAGTGGTTATGCTTTTCACTGGCCGGCGTTCCTACGTCCCAGCGCACGCCGTAGTCCAAACTGAGCTTGTCAGTTAACTTCCAGGTATCTCCGGCGAAAAGTGAGTAGTACTTTCCACGGGCATAAGTCGATTGCACAACATTAAAAGCTGCGCTGCCATTGTCCACTTCACCCAACAGGAAACTCGCAATCGGGTTGCCGCTGTTCACGCCAAGCAGCCCTGTTGTGATGCTTGCGAAGGAGAAATTCCCTGAGGCGTCAAAATCATTCAATTGATTGTTCGTCAATGACCGATACTCTCCGCCGAAAACGAAAGTGTGGCGGCCGTGAATCCAGGTCATCGTGTCGTTGAAGACGTTGGTTGGGCGGTCTTCGTGATGGTGATCGTAGAGACCCATAGTCTCAAAGCCGCTTCCGAAGGAAATGGACGGCGGCTGGGCGTGGGAAGCGACGCCGGGAATTTGCGGCAATTGGTCAGCGTAAGAGGCATCAACGGCGATTTCACTGCCCCTCATGTCCATGTAACCATAATGAAAGGAATTCAACAGATTCGGTGTAAAGGTATGGTCCCACCCGAAGCGATTGGACCAGGGGCCGATTTCGCCGCCATCGGGAAGAAGATAGGCGTCGGAACTGATCTGAGCCGGCAAATTGGTTACATTTGCAAAAACGGTGTTGTGGTAATGGAGGGCAACGTTAAAGTGATCTTTGCTCCCCAGGTAGTCGTCTATACGAGCATCGATCATGGTTCGATGGTCAACTCCCGCGCCGCTGATGTCGGCGATCGGAACCGGGGAAACGTAGTTATTCAGCGGGCCCGAAAAGGTGGGAGTGGGAAGATATTTGAACCATGCGCTGGCCAGCGAGCTTTGCACGCGGGGATCGGTCGGGCAGATCACATTCGGAGTGTTTCCATCACACCCCATAAACTGATCACGGAGGTAAGGCAAATTGTTTGGCCCAACTGCCGAGTTGGGATCGTAGTTAGGGTTGGCGCGAGTCGTGTCCGGGTCGTAAACCGGAATCAGATTTCCGTTGGCATCGCGCCAATCAGTGAAGTCGCCCTGCCGTTCTTTCATCGAGGGGATACTCAGTACAGGAAAACGGCTCCCCCCTCGGACAGTCCAGCGTTCATAATTGAAGAAAAAGTATGTCTTGTTCCTTCCCGACCACAATATAGGAAGCTTTGCCGGACCGCCAAGGCTGCCGCCGTACTGGTTCTCGATATCTTTTGGCCGTTCGGGGGCGCCCCATTGACGCGCGTTCAGCGATGTATTGTCCATAAATTCACGCAGGTCCCCGTGGAAGTGATCTGTCCCTGCTTTAGTAACCAGGTTAATTACTCCATCGGTAGTTGACCCGTATTGCGGTGAGTAATTCGAGGTGACGACGTTAACTTCGCTGATAGCCTCCGGGGATATGGGGTAATCGTTGTCGATGGCGACCATCCCGCTCTGGCTCATTAAGCCTTCCTGCACCGAGGCGCCATCCAGTGTGGCTTCGCTGCCCATCTTCAGGCCACCGTTGATCCGCGCCTCAAAGGGATTGCCACCCCCGCCCGTATTTACGCCGGGCATTAGTACGATGAACGACGCCGCAGAGCGAGAATTCCCGGAGACTACGAGCGGAAGGTTCGACAAAACCTGCGGCGTGATAGTGCCTGAATGTGTGCCGTTTACGGTGTTTATGGGGGCTGCTGCGCCCGTGACCTCTATTTGTTGTCTTGCCTCCCCAACTTGCAGCGTTACGTCAAGAGTCAATTTTTCATTGACATTTACAATGATTCCTCTTTGGATGTAAGTCCGAAACCCGCTAGCCGACACCTGCAGAACGTACACGCCTACACCAATGTTAGCGAACTGGTAGAGCCCGCTTGAGCCTGACTTAAACTTCGCGACTGAGTTGGTTTGCACGGAGGTGAGTGTGCATTCAGCATTGGGAATCGTCGCACCAGAGGGATCTTTAATAACGCCGCCAATCGACGAATTGAGACTCTGACTCCAACTCCAAGTCGATATGACCAGCAGTGAAATCAGCCACAACCCTGCCAACCTGCATAGTCGCAAGCTCATAACTTGCCTCCTCAATCGGCCGCAATTAGTTCACGAGTCAATTGAAAGCGGTTCCTGCACTGGCACATCGGACGATCAACTCACTCGCCCCTGCAGCCACTGAGCTCAGGCGCCATACCGCTGGCGCACCGTCTGGCGGCTGTCCGAAAAACCTCGACAAAGCACAAGATGTGGCGCGGTGAATCGTTTCAAATGAGAAAAGAGTAATCCGTTCGCCTCATGCTGTCAAATAAAAATAAATGATATTGACAATAAAAGAATATTATCTCAAGTTCACCTCACGGACATCGATACTGATCCAATCTAAGATCACCGGCTGTCCGAGCACCGGGCGCGAGTTATCCTTCCAATGCGTTTATTCTAAAGCTATTGGCTTAGAAGACTGTCAGGGAGTTGTTCGCCGAGGCAATTTGATTGCGAACTTCAAAAGCACAATCGGTGCTATTGAACCTCCCTTGGGGACTCATAGAGTCGTGTAAATGCAAAGCCGATCCGTAATGACCTCACGGCACAAACAATCCATTTAAAGATCGGTTTGGATCGATTCAAGATTTTCAGAGGAATTGTCCTCGGCGGAACACTGTTCAAGTTGAGCGAGAAACTGTACTGTGAGCTGAACGAACTCACACGCGAATTCATGCCGTCAGCAGAGCCGCGGTTTATCCTTACCAAGTGCCTCCATAATTTCACGGGATGAAGCCTGTCCCCGGATGAGTGACCACTCGCCTGCTGAACTCGGATCCGTCCTGCTCCGAAATGGCCGATTCAGGTACCTTCAGGGCCGAAGGAAAGACCCATATCTCGGGCAACTCTCTGAATATATCGCCGACCCTCGTCGTATTCTTCGGGCGCCTTCAAGTGCTCAAGCATGAGCGGGGCGTCGACGGCAAGCCTCGAAATGCCCCGCAGATAGGCATGGTAATCAATCTTCCCGCGGCCCGGAACAACTTCGAGCAAGCACACCTGGGAATAGCGTTTCCAGTCCAGGTCTTTGGCGTGGCAGGAAACAATCCAGGGGCCAAGCTTGCGGAAGCACTCCTCGATGACCGCGTTGTTGCGGTACATTCGGTCCGGGCTATTGATAACGTTGCATACGTCCAGATGGACCGCGAAGCCTTTCCGGTCCACTTGCCGGATCAGCCTTAAGTAGTCATCCGGTCCGGTGGGGAAAGTGAAAGGCATCATTTCGATTGAAAATCTGGTGCGAGTGGGTTTAACGGAGTCGATGACATGCCGGCAATTCTCCACCGTGGCATCGATGAACTCGTCAGTGATGTTTCCTGGATCGGGACCGTCCCACTGACTGGGATTGAAAGAACCCGCAATGTCAACGCAACATCGGGCGCCCAGCATTTCCGCCAGCGCCAGCCGCTCTTGCACGTACGAAAGGTTGTGGCGCCGCTTCCCTGGATCGGGATCGAGCATGTTAACCCATGCCCCAACCTCTGCAAGTGCCACATCGCGGGCAGCAAATTCTTTGAGAATCGCTTTAATCCTGTTCGCGTCATTTATTCCAACCTCGGGAGCGTAGGCGGCACGATACCCCAGCCGCCGATGCTCCTCGGCAAGCTCAGCAGGGTCATCCGATTTCAGAAAAATAGGACCCCCGAGCCGCAGGGTGCGGGGGCCCGGCGCTGGGCCCTTGGCAAACGAACTAGAACTTGTACACGCTACAGTTGCAAGGCTACTTGCAGTAGTAAGAAAATCGCGTCGGGATAAATCTTTCCTCATCAGCCCTCGTCCTTATCGAAGGTACCAAAATCCGGTCACCTCACGATGCCGATCACTTACCAAGCTCTCAGTGGTGTTACTTACTTAGGTTTTCCTTCAGGAACGCCATGACGCGGTCGAAGGCCGCGCTTACATGCGGATCGCCCATTCCAGCATTGTCGAACATATGTCCGCCACCCGAGATGCGAACGAGCTGGCACTTAACGCCGTGGCGCTTTAGAGTCTGTGTGGCAACTGGCTTGGCGGCGACGTAATTTACCGATTACAGGAGGTGTTGAGGATGTTTTGGAGCTTTTCCGATTCCGGCCGAGGCATGGGGCCTTCGTAGGGTCTCAGCCGGTGGCCTGCGTGGCT
>DASTAW010000029.1 GCA_035712365.1 Terriglobia bacterium | reverse complement strand
TGCGCGGCCAGCCGGTGCTGGTGGGCACCATCGCCATTGAAAAATCGGAGCGGCTGAGCGCCCAGCTTCGCAAGGCCGGATACCTGCCGGCGCATTTTCAGGACCTGCTGAAGCAGGCGGGGCTGGACGGCCGCGAGATGGAGAAGTGGGCCAGGGAACTTCAGGCGAAGCACGAACCCGCCATGAACTGGCTGGTAAGGGCCGGCGTCACGCTTTCTGCTGTCAGGAAGACACTAAAGGACGGGCGCTTCGCCGGAATCGCCGCCTCGCCGAATGGCAACAGGAACGAGTTCGTGGACTCGTTGCTGAAACGCAAGGTGGAGAGATACTTCGCTCCGGCGGTTGGTCCGCTGGAAGCCGAGGCGGTCCCGGGTCTGGTGGAACTGGCAACCAGGACTTCGGACAAAATTGTTCCGGTGCTCGACTACCTCATTGAAATCCAGTGCCGCCCGGAGCGTCTGGTGGAAGTGCTGGAGCAGCACGAAATCAAACACAACATTCTCAACGCCAAGCAGCATGACCGCGAGGCGCAGATCGTGGCGCAGGCGGGCCGCGTGGGAGCCGTCACCGTCTCCACTAACATGGCCGGACGCGGAACGGACATCCTGCTGGGCGGCAACCCGGAGTTTCTGGCGCGGGAAGAGTTCCGCAAATCGCCTGAAAAATATCGCCAACAAGGCATCGACCCGGAACCCCCTGAGCGACCGGCCGCCGGCTCCGCAGATGAGATCTACCAGGCGTACATCAACGCCTACGCGGAGTGGCGCAGGAAGTGGACGGAATTCATCGATCGGTTTAAGACCACCACGGACGTCGAGCATGAGCGCGTCATCGACCTCGGCGGCCTTCACATCCTCGGCACCGAGCGGCATGAGTCCCGCCGCATTGACAATCAATTGCGCGGACGCGCCGGCCGGCAGGGCGATCCTGGCTCATCACGGTTCTACCTTTCGCTTGAAGACGACCTGCTGAGGATTTTTGCCGGTGACCGCATTTCCAAGATCATGCACCGGCTGGGCATGGAAGAAGGTGTGCCCATCGAATCACGCCTGATTACCAAGCGGATCGAAGCTGCTCAAAAGGCGGTTGAAGGCCAGAACTTCGAGTCCCGCAAGCACCTGCTTGAGTACGACGATGTGATGAACAAGCAGCGGGAGACGATCTATGATTTACGCCACCAACTGCTCCAGGGCGACGACCAGCAAGAGTATCTGCTGGACTCCGCTGACCGGGTAGTTGACTGGCTTGTCACGAATTACTGCCCCAAGGCGCAGCACGCAGATGAGTGGAACATTCAGGGCTTGCAGAACGAATTCTGGGGACGCTTTGGCGTCGATCTCCGCAAGCAAGAATTGGCATTCGATCCCAAGTTGCTCGAACCGCTGGCTGAGGATTTGAAGCAGACTGTTCATCAGCGCTACGAAGAGCGCGAGCAAGTCTGGGGCCCCGAACGTATGCGGTTCCACGAGCGCATGATTATGCTGCAGGTGGTTGACGCGCAATGGAAGGACCACCTGCTTGCCATGGACCACCTGAAAGAAGGCATTGGCTTGCGTGGATACGGACAGCGCGACCCCCTGGTGGAATACAAGCGCGAGTCCTTTGACATGTTTGAAGCCCTGATGGACCGCACCGAGGATGAAACACTTCGCTACCTTTTCCTGATGCGAACGCCCGAAGAGGAAGAGGCGTTGATTCGCCAATACCAGCAACGCAAGCGGCGCGAGCAGGCGGAAATGCGTATGGTCGGCGGCGGAGTAATGGAAAAACCTCAGCAGGTGGTCCGAAAGGAAAAGATTGGGCGGAATGATCCATGTCCGTGTGGCAGCGGCAAAAAGTATAAGAAATGCCACGGCGCGCCAGCCACCGTCGCTGCCGGAGAAGCCAAACCCAATACTCCCTCGACGCCCCCGGTGGAATCGTAATTGCTTCGGCGCGACGGATTCATTCTCAGATATCTTGCCGGTTTCTCGTCGCTTACATTTAACATGTCTCGATACGACGGTCATATCGACATACGATTTCTTGACTCCTGGTGGCTAGACGGATAGAATCCGCAAAGATAAAAGGACGATAAGTGCGGCATCTGAATCGGCGAGGGGTTTCCCTTGCCCTTGTTGCGGGTTTGAACGTAGCCTGGCTCTATGCCGTAATTTGCACGTCGCTATGCGCCATGGGTGTTTGCCCTAACGAAACGGCGCAGGCGATGGGCGCGCAATGCCCCCATCAGCAGTCCACAGCACCAGACCGAGAGTGCCCGACCCATGGGCAGAACTGCTTATTTCACGTGCATCTTCCGGGCACTTTTCTGGTTCCGGCGGGCGGTCAACCCGCTCCCGACCTTCCAAGTTTGGCTGGTCTGGCAATTCCATTTGCATTCCCGATCCAGGCCGCCGTTCCCGCACATTCCACTCTGGATGCTTCTTCCCATTCACCTCCCGGCTTTAACAGCGGGCGCATAATTTGTCAAAAGCAATCCCTCCTTCGCGTCTAGCGCCATTCCAACCTTTGACGGCCCAGGCGTAGTAGGCGAATTGCGCCTATTTGCAGCACGGCCTCAGCGGCTGTGTCTGCCTGCGTGGATGTTGTCGCTGCGGCGCACCTGACGAAGACGCACGAGTGCGCCAAGCAAGCGAAAAACAGGAGGAGATTGACATGCGAAATTTTGCCTTAGGAATCGTGGCGGGGCTTGCTCTGGCGGTCATCGGCGCGTTCGTCCTGGGGGTAGGCGTCCTCAAGTATGTCGAGCAGGGACATGTTGCCCTTCGCGCGGACGTTCCGCTAACCGCGTTTGAGAAGAAGCACGCCATGGCGGCCCTGGATGCGTCCCTCGACCGTTACGCGCCCAAACTGGAAAATCCCATCCAGCCGGCAGCATCGGCACTGAGCGATGGAGCGAAGCTCTATGGGACGTACTGCTCCAGATGTCATGGGGCGATGGACAATTCTGAAACCGCGTGGCGGGTCCGCCTCTATCCTCCGGCCCCGCAATTTCCCAAAGAGCCGACGGACATGGAGGAATTCGCGAATTTTTACGTCATCAAGCACGGAGTCCGGTGGACCGGGATGCCGGCGTGGAGCGCAGAGTTGAGCGACAAGGAAATCTGGACTCTGGTCGCCTACCTCAATCATATGAAAGAACCTGGCGCGCCCATGCCGGGGATGAAACACGGCGCAGACCAATCCGCGCCAGGAGCAGTAGAAAAAGGAGACAGCAAATGAGCAGAAGCAGAAGAGAATTTTTCCGTCAGGGGTTGTTGGGTGCAGGGCTGATGGCTTCCACGAAGGGCTGGGCAAAACAGCAAGGCCAGTCCCATGCCCAGCAGCCGATGCCGATGAACATGGGCAACATGCCTATGCCCAAGACTGAGCCTAAACCGAAGCATGCACAAGCTCCGCCCGCGCCATCATCGGCGGGGGAGGGGCATCTCATGGTCGAAACTCCAGATGTCCCTCCGCAACTTTCTTACACGCTCGACAACGGCGTCAAAGTGTTCAATTTAATTGCCGAGCCCGTCAAGCGCGAGCTTGTGCCGGGCAAGACCATTGACGCCTGGGGGTACAACGGCAGCGCTCCGGGACCGACGATCCAAATTGTTCAGGGCGACCGCGTGCGGCTGATCGTAGACAACCATTTGCCGGAAGCGACTTCCATGCACTGGCACGGATTTGAAATTCCCATTGACATGGATGGCGTGCCGGGAGTAACGCAAGACCTGATTCCGCCGGGTGGCCGCTTTGTGTACGAGTTCACTCTGCACCAGGAGGGGACTTATTTCTACCACTCACACATGGCTATGCAGGAAATGATGGGCCTGATCGGCCTATTCATCATGCACCCGAAGGAACCCTACAAGCCGCGCGTGGACAAGGATTTTGGGCTGGTCCTCCAGGAGTGGGCCGTGCTGCCGAATAACACCGTTCCGAATACGCTGTCGATGGAATTCAACTGGCTGACGATCAATGGAAAATCCGGCCCGGCAACTACCCCGTTGCTTGTCAAGCTGGGCGAAAGAGTGCGCATCCGTTTTGTAAATATTGGGATGGACCATCATCCAATGCATCTGCACGGCAACACGTTCTATGTGACCGGGACCGAGGGCGGCCGCGCCCCCCAAAGCACCTGGCGGCCTGAAAATACTGTCCTGGTTGGCGTGGCGCAATCCCGCGACGTCGAATTTGAGGCCAAATATCCGGGCGACTGGATGCTGCACTGCCACCTGCCCCACCACATGATGAACCAGATGGTCTCGATGGTTGGGCCCATGATGGAAGCCGGCCACGGCATGCGCACCGGCATGGGAATGGAAGAAGGCATGGGCATGCTGCGGCAGGGGAGCGCGATGTCGGAAGAAAACGGACCGAGCCTGGGTCGCGCCATCGGCATCGGCGCTGACCACGAGAAGGCAACAACCAACCTGCCGCTTTCTGCGGGCGCAGAGCATGGGATGCCCGGAATGACCCACCAAATGCCGAACGTGCCGGGGATGAGCCAAAACATGCAGAATATGCCCGGCATGAACATGCCATTGGGAAACAAAAACCCCGAGCTGGTTCCCGGCTACCCGCAGGACATGTTTATGCCCATGGATGAAATGTTTGTGAAGCCTGAGACCTACGGGCTGAGAAAAGGCTGGAGTGGGGGCGTGATGGGGATGATGACCCTGGTCCGAGTTCTGCCGCCCGAACTTTACGACAAGATCACGGAACTCAAGAAGAATCAGCGAAACGAGAATCCGGGAATGCCGCCTGGAATGCACCACCAACCTGGCGAGTAGCGGATGCTGGCAATCAGGCTGGACTCACCAAGTTCAAAAGAGGAGAAGCACACATGATGTATCAAAAGAAAACTTTGCTCGTCCTTTTTATCGCGCTGATCATCACGCTGGCGACACCTACGATCCTGCCAGCGCAGGACGCCGGTAGCGCCCAGCAGGCCGGCACTCAGGCGACCGCTCCCGAGGCCAAGCTGACGATCGAGGAGCTTGAGCAGATGGCTTTGCAGCGCAACCCCACGCTTGCACAGGCGCAGGCGGACGTGCGCGCTTCCGAGGGCCGCAAGATTCAGGCGGGCCTGTATCCAAATCCTGTAGTTGGTTACGAGGGTCGAGAAATTTCGTCAGGGCCAATTATCCGGGGCGGCGAACACGGGCTCTTCGTGCAGCAGACCATTGTCACATTCGGCAAACTGGGACTGAGCCGGAAAGTCTTTGCTCAGGAGCAGGCGCAGGCGGAATCCGTTGTGGCGGCGCAGCGCCAGCGCGTTGTGAATTCCGTGCGCCTGGCCTACTACGAGGCACTTGGGGCGCAAGAACTGGTACAGGTGCGAAGCGAGTTGGCCGAGATCGCCCGCAAGGCCGTTCAAACTTCCGGCCAACTCTTGAACGTGGGCCAGGCCGACCAGCCGGACATGCTGGAAGCGATAGTTGAAGCTCAGCGCGCTGACCTTGATCTTGCAGCAGCGAAGAATGACCAGCAGCGCGCCTGGCAGCAACTGGCCGCCACAGTGGGCAATCCTGCGCTCCCGGTGACGCCCCTGGCCGGGAGCCTGGCCGGCCCATTGCCTCAGATAAACGCCCAGGGCGCGCTCTCAAGACTCCTGCGGGACAGTCCCGAAGTCAAACTTGCCGAGCAAGGGATAACCCGGGCCGAGCTGGCTCTCAAACGGGCCCAACTCGAACCGCGACCAAACATCCAGGTTGGCGCAGGGCTTGACTACAACCGTGAATTGCTCGGAGAAGTTGGCTCCCGGCCCGTCGGATGGGAAGGCTCGGTCCAGGTGGGAGTACAAATCCCGATTTTTGATCGAAACCAGGGAAATGTTAAAGCCGCCGCGGCTGAGCTGGCTCACGCACGCAGCGAACTTGACCGGATAAGGCTCTCCCTGCGCTCGGAGTTTGCCCCGGTCTTTCGGGACTATTCTGACGCTTTCGAATCAGTCGAGCGCTATCAGAAGGGAATTCTGCCGCAGGCCCAGAAGGCATACGATCTCTACTTCGAAAAGTACCGGCAAATGGCCGCAGCGTATCCCCAGGTTTTGATCGCCCAGCGAACTCTCTTCCAGCTTCGCGAGAACTACGTGATGAACCTGATCAAGCTCCGTGAGACAGGAACGGAAATTCAGGGTTTTCTGCTGGTGAATGGACTGGCTGCGCCCATTGCCCCCGGCGAGCCAGCGACGGTCTCTCCTGGCGTCGAGGTTCGTCCGGCTGGCGCTCCCTGACCAGCGGGGTATTCTGCCGCGCACGTCGGGCAACAAATCCTCTCTGCTTAATGCGCGCAAAAAGAAAAGGCCCCGGAACGCTGACACTGAGTTCCGCGCATGTTCTTGCGAGGAATCACTCCAACGCTCCGGGGGCCTCTGAGGTCACCCGAGTTCCGGTAAACTGCTACCGGATCACTGTCCGCCGCCGTCGCCAGGGCCGGGCGAAATCACCACAAAGAACCCTTGTCCCTGGTGGATGACACGCAGCAGCACCTGCCCTTTGGCTTCGCCAGCCAGGCGATTGAAGTCGCCAACGTTATGGACAGGCTGCCGGTTGATGCTCTCAATCACATCTCCCTGCTGGAGGTACTGAGCCGCCGGACTACTCTGGTCGATGTCGGAGACCACAACCCCGCTCGCATTGGCTGGAATCCCCAGTTGGTCCCGCAGGCTCGGAGTCAGGTTCTGGACTGAAACGCCTTCCAGGGCGCTTCCCGACGGCGCTTGACCCTGGCTTGGAGCCGCGCCAGCATTCGCGGGCCTCTCACCCAAAGTCACCGTAACGTCCATGGGCTTGCCGTTTCGCAGAATGCTCAGCTTGACAGTTGTTCCGGGATTCGTTTGCGTCACCATGGTCGTGAGCGTCCCGGCGTCCGGGACATTCTTGCCATTGTACTTGCGAATGACATCACCGTTTTGAACGTCCGCCTTACCCGCAGGCCCTTTGGGTTCCACATTCTGGACAAAGGCGCCAGAGGTGTCTGGAACGTTAAATTGCTTCGCAAAATCAGAATTGACATCCGACACCAGGACGCCAAGGTAACCACGCGATACCTTTCCGCTCTTAATCAGATCTTCCATCACGCGTTTGACGGTATTGGAAGGAATCGCGAAGCCGACTCCGATAAAACTCCCTTCGCCTCCGGGTCCGGAATTTCCACTGAGGATAGCGGTGTTGATACCCACCACCTGGCCTCTGACGTTAACCAGAGGACCGCCGGAATTTCCGGGATTAATGGCGGCGTCCGTCTGAATGAAGTTTTCCAGGCTTCCTGGACCTTCGATGCCCATTCCCGAACGGCCGAGCGCGCTCACCGTTCCCCGGGTCACCGTGATTCCTCCGCCCTGGCTGGTGAGTCCAAAGGGATTTCCAAAGGCCATTACAATAGCTCCGACGTGCAGAGCATCTGAGTCGCCCCAGGAAGCGACGGGCAAATCAGAAGCATCAATCTTGAGAACCGCAAGGTCGGTCGGCTTGTCTGCACCCACGACTTTGGCAGGGAGCTTCCGCTTGTCAGAGAGCGTCACTTCGATGTCCGTCGCATGATCGATCACGTGATTGTTGGTCACAATGTAACCCTGCGGCGAAACAATTACGCCGGAACCCAGGGCGTGCAGGACCTGCTTTTGCGGAACCATCCCAGGCATATTACCGAAAAATCGGCGGAAAAAAGGATCGGAGAAAAAGGGAGACTGCTGCACCTTCATCACCTGCGTGGTACTAATGTAAACGACCGCAGGCGTAACGGCCTGAGCGATACGCTCATAGGCCTTGTTCAACTGCTCAAGCTGGTTAATATCCGGGCCATCCAGCGCCTGGCCATTGGCGAGCGCGATATCCGCAAAGCTGCGGTGCCCGAGGTACATCACAGAAGCGAGAACCAGGCAGAGAACGCCGATCAGTGTCAGGCTCAGGCCCAGGAAATTCTCGCACAAAAATTGCTTAGAAAATCGCGGCATGAAAAAGATTCTCCTTTCGTGACTCTTCTGCCGAGAGTTCAATCCATTCGGAGGCGGCTCAATCTTAACCTTGCCATCAGCTACGATGCGCTTCCAACACGGAAGGGTTTCCTATCGGATTAACCCCGGGGCTTGTAGATCAGCGGCCAAGCGAAGGATGGGATTCCCTTTTCTTCAGGAACTTTGAACGCTGGCAGCCCATCCCTCACATCATAAGATTACCACATGCCGAGGCGGCCAGCGAATGCCGCCGTCACATACTAGTTAGTTAACCAGGTTTGAAACCTTGCAAAACAGAAAAGGCCGGGTGCGCCACATACCGGCCCGTACGGAGGAAGGCTGAAGCCCGGCAGGAGAGCAACCGGACTTCTACATTTTCTTGCGGCTGTATGCGGAGGTCACCATCACGCCCATCGAGCCTCCGGCCTGCCTGAGTTGCACATCGTAGTGGACCGGATAGCCGCCCTGAACGGAAACGTTGTTGCCCAGCACAGCCCCAACAAAGTACCCCCCGCTCCCGCCGCCACCCAGAGTGACAGTGGCGTTGGGAGCGCTCAGAATCGCTGAAACAGCGCCGTTGCCGCTGATCGAGACGCTGTTCGTACCAGCATAGTTAATGGCAACGCATTCGGGCGGTATGCTGGATGAAACACCATTGGCGATCCCAAGACCGCCAAGGCTCAGGTTTGTTTTGATGTTGATGACAACGTATCCTGAAACGCTGATCTGGCCCTGGGTTTCACTGAGGCTGCCGACATTGTAATAGACCGGATTTAATGGGCTGGAGCCTCCCACCAGTTCCAGCACCGGCGCATTGCCGCCTCCCCCGCCACCCGACATCGTGATGCTCGAAATTTCGTAAGGGTGGGCAGAAGTACCGTCGCAGGAAGTGTCCATACATGGCGTGCTCGTCGCAGGACTCACGCCCGTCGTCTGAGGAAACGGACTATTGGACCACGTCGCGCCCACTGGCAGCACCTGCACGCTTCCAGAACCCAGCGAGTAAGAAGGAGCGCCGTTCGGGAAATTGGCCCGAAAGCTCGGCGCAGGGGCAGGCGCCTTATACGGCCCGTTAATCACCTGCCCGAGCACCGAGCTCGTGCTCCCGCTGTAGCCGCTGGTTGTGCAGCCGGAACTGCCGCCCGTGCCAATCACAACATCCCCTGAAACCGTCACGTTGCTCCCTAGCGTGACTCCTCCATTAGCGCCCACACTGGCCCCGGCGCCAATCACGTTGCTGGCGGTGGTGGAATCACACTGGCCCGCAGCTACGCTCGGATTTCCGCCGCCGTACGCTCCCAGCGACGAGTTGAAGGCGTCGGTGCATGTGCCGGAACTCCCCTGCATGCTTACCGAGCAAAATCCATAAAGCGCGTTGGCCCAGGTGGGAATGTAAATGGGCTGCACGATCGCCTGTTCCTCTGCCGTGGCGATTCTCGTGGATGAGCCTGATCCTCCTGTCCATGTTGCTCTGGAAGTAATCAGCCAGGTCTCCACCGGCGCGGCAGCCAGCGGCGGCTGGGAACCGACGTTGACTGTCTGATAATTCAAGAGGACGGCATTCACGTTGAAGTATCCGGAATTGTCCGCGTCGGCGGACACGCGGGTGTTCGCAGCGTCGTTCAAGTCCGAGGCAAAAGCATCGGCCACCTCTCGCGGAGCGCTTTCGCTATTGTTGATAGCCGGAAAATTCGACGTCCCGCTGCCGAACCCAATCAACTGCACACCGCTGTTATTGCTGGAGCAGTCGGACTTGCACACCACCGGGGAAGAGTTGGACGTGTAGAGATTAAAGGGGCTGCCGCTCGATGTCACCAGATAATAAGTGTTGGCCTCGCTCTGGGTGATGGCTCGATAATGCGTGCTGCGAAACCAGTTGACGGCGCGCTGTATGCCTGCCTTCGCCAGGTAGTCCGCTTGCGTGTCGAGCTTGTAATTATAAGCAGCAAAAGTTTCGGACCGGGCGGTGAAAACGATCGCCGCGGCCAGCACGGAGAGGACCAGCATCGCCAGCAGGACGAGAACCAGCGCAACACCGCGCTCGCTGCGGCCGCCTGATAGGCTGCTTTTGAACGAACACGTTTTCATTGAAGTCTGTTCCTCACGGGTAGTAATCCGATGGAAAGGTCATGGGCAAACTCTTGGGGAGAGGCGGCAGATAGATGGCTCCGCCCGCGTTATTTACAGTGATGGCGGCCTGAAGGTTCAGCGGCCGGACCTGAGTGGCCATGGTGAACCATTCCGGAGATTCAGACTCGAGACTCCTGGGGCTCACCGCAACACTGATGGTGACAACCACCGTCCCGACTACGGTGATCTGGTTTGGCACGACCCCAATGACAACCTGGTCGGGGTAGGCAAAAATCGGCTGTCCCGTGGGGCCGCTCCCGTTCGTGGTGTTATAGAGGACATTGTTGACCAGGGGCGACGCCTGATCGTTCGCAGGCGGGGTATACGTAGAAGGCGCAGGCAGGTTCGTGAACGGCACTGTAGTCACCGAGCGATAAAGGCCGTACAGGGTGTAGGTGGTCCCACCAATACTGACCGTCGCAGCGGGGCTGGCCGGAGACAGGCTGTAGACCACGTAGCGGATGACTCCGTCCTGGTTGATGTCGCCGAAGAATTCCAGCCTCTGACCGCTCGAAGTTCCGGAGGTCTGGAGGATTCCGCTGCCGTAAGGCATCTTGTAACTGATCGCGGGAAACGCAGTCGTGGACCCGTCGTGACTCATCAGGAATACAGCGTCAATCTGATTGGGCGCGCTGCATGGCGTCCCCGAAACGTTAGAAGTTGATAGCACCTCAACCAGCTCATGGTTTGGTCCCGTGTCTACAATGAGCCAGTCGCCGGGATTGATCTGGTTGATGTCACTCAGGGTAACGCACTGCGCGCTTGAGCTCACCGCCACGGTGTTGCTGGAAGTTTTGGCGGTGGTGAAATTCGGATTAAAGCCCGCCTGGCCGATCTCCTGTGTCATGACCTCCATCGCCGCGCGGGCGCTCTGGTTGGCCTCTGAAACCACCTGGTTGGCCTGGTATTTCTTCTGGGATTGAAAAAGAAACGGAAAAACCGCGGACATGAGAAGCATGATGATGGTCACGCTGGCCAGCAACTCGACCAGCGAAAATCCCGCCGCAAAATCCCTCCGCGATTTTTGGTCCCGTTTCATCTCTCGGTTCGCTAGTTCGGATTTGAAAGCAAGCTTGTAAGCACCACAACCGGTTTTCCGGAATTCGTATTCACGGCGGACTGTGAATAGACCGCCACGGAAATCTGCTTCAGGGTGGGACCACCCGTCGATGCCACATCCGTAATCCCCCACATACGTACATAGGAAATGTCTGAAGAACTGATCGCGGAGCAGCCGGTGGCCGCCGTAGAGCCGGGAAGCTGGATGCCGTTGCTGTCAAGGAAATCGATGTACCCGACCGAGGCGCCGGAGGCTGGGCAGGTGGCCTGGACCGAGGGACCGATGGCTCCCCCGGCAAGCAGACCTTGTGTCCATCCCGTCGCGGTGATGTTGGTGGTGTTGCAACCGGATGGCTGCGCAGAAGCCGCCTGTGTGCAGTTGCTGAAGTCGAGCGACAGCAGCTTTTCCACCTTGTCCTGCGCGTAAATGGTCGCCCGCGTAACCTCGGTGCCCTGATTTTTGTTGGTCACCGTCGCCTGAAAAATGAGACCTCCCACGCTGAACAGTCCGATGACTGCGATCAGCACAGCAATCAGGGTCTCAATCAAAGTCACGCCACTGTCATCGGCCGGGCTTTGCATTCCTCTTGCCTCGCCCCCTCCCCACGATGCGACCGTTTATCGCTTCATCCAGGAACTGCTGGCCGTGTCCCAGTTCCACACGGTCACCGCTCCGCCAATCGATACCGTCACTGCATCCACCAGGTTGTGCTGGTTGTGGACATAAATCACCGCTCCACCGTTGCCGAGCGGGTCGCCACTGCTGTCCACGGGAGTGCCACGGGTGTTGAAATAGACTTCAATCGGGTCCGGGCGGGGGCTCGGATCCGCCTCGATTGTTCCCGGGTAGCCGCTGGCGCTGAGAAAGGATGGCCGGCAGCTTGAGATGCTGTCTCCCTCCATCACGTATTGCGTCCCACCCTCAATCCCCGTCGTCGTCAGCGCGTTATATGCTGAAGTGCAGGCGGAATCGGTGCTGGTAGTGGTGTCGCCACAGAGCTTCTCCCGCCAGTAGGTCCCGGAAGAGGCATTAACAACCTCGCGGTAGGGCGCGAACTGCGATGCCGCCCTCATGCGCGCGATGTTCAACTGGTCTGCAAGCGCCGACGCGTCGGCGTGCAGCCGGTAGGCCTTGACGGCATCATAGGCCTGTGGGATGGCCATTGCCGCAACGACGCCGGCAACCGTCACCACAATGAGCATCTCCAGCAGCGTGAAGGCGGGCTCACGGAAGGAATCCGTCCGTTGCTTGCTTTTCTTCTTCCCCCCCAGCGGCGAGCGCAACCGCCCAGGTTCTGGCTCTGGCCAGGCAGTCCCTCGCAGCAGGCACAACTTCGGCGATGTCCTGCATTGCGCCATATCTGAATTCCATCGGCTGTCTGGCTTGCCCACTCTAGAGTCGGCTGTTATCTGAATCGGTTGCTATCTATCTGTATAGCCACCATCTAACTTGCTGATGCAGCAGGTCGTTATTCAGCCTTGCCGCCGAGCGGGATGCTGGAAACCTGGCGGTAGCCCTGGCCACCCAAGGGCTAATATGGTTGGGCAGGGCTCGTTGCACAGCCGGAGGATTTTCTATACTATTCTTGCTGCGGGCATGCCGGGGCGATTCACCTGCTAAGGTCTTTGTTCCTTCCTGACAATGGCGACGCATCCACCAGAGGTTTCACAAGCATCGCATCCGGTCCGCCGGCTGTCGCGCCGCGTGGGGCTGCCCATCCTCATTGCATTTGTGGTGTTATTGGCGGCGGCAGTCGCGTGGATTTACTGGCGCGTTCATGTATGCCTGCCCCGGCTGGATGGGACCATCCGATTGCAGGGAATCCAGGGTAAAGTCGAGGTGCTGCGCGATGCCCGGGGAGTTCCGTACATTCAGGCCGCTTCGCTTGAAGACCTGATATTCGCCCAGGGCTACGTTACCGCGCAGGACCGCCTGTGGCAGATGGACCTGAGCCGCAGAATCGCGGAGGGTCGGCTGTCAGAATTGTTCGGGTCGCGCACGCTCCATTCTGATGTCGAGAGCCGGACCCTTGGAATGAAGCAGGCCGCCGAGCGCGGGGTAAAGGAACTCGAGCCTGAAGAGCGGAAGCTGCTGCGCGACTATGCCCAGGGGGTTAATGCATTCATCTCGACCCATCAGGACCGCCTGCCGCTCGAGTTTCTACTCCTGCGCTACCACCCCGAGCCCTGGCGCGAGTCCGACTCCCTGGAAGTGGCCCTGAACATGGCCCGGCTGCTGAACACATCGTGGCCCGACGAACTGATGCGGGAGCGAGTTCGGCAGAAACTGGGCAGCACGCAGCTTGAAAATGATATCTTCCCTGCGCGCTCGCCCCTCGACCACCCCGTGGCCGAACTGCCTCCCGTGCCCTCAGCGCCCGCAGGTTCGCCAGGTGCACGGCTGCATATCACAACCTCGCTTCACCCGCAGCTTCCGCCACGGGCGTTAGAACTGACGGCCCCGCTGGAAGGAGATCTCAGTGGCCTCGATCCCATGCTGCAGGCTTTGGAGTCGTCAATTTCTTACACTGGCGTGGGCAGCAACAATTGGGTTGTTAGCGGAACTCACACGCGGTCCGGAAAACCATTGCTGGCCAACGATCCGCATCTTCCCTACGGCGTTCCCAGCATTTGGTATATGGTTCATCTGCAAGCTCCCGGCCTGGACGTGAGCGGCGTAAGCCTTCCGGGATTGCCGATGGTTATCATCGGACACAACCGCCAGATCGCCTGGGGAGTGACGAATACCGGCCCGGACGTGCAGGACCTGTATGAAGAATCGTTCAATCCGCAGAACCCGCATGAATACTTCTACAACGGCAAATGGGTTGAAGACAGAGAAAGGATCGAGAAGATCAAGGTTCGCGGAAAACCGGATGATGCCCTGCTGGTAAAATCCACCCGTCATGGTCCCATCCTCCAAGACACCGGCAATCGGCGCCTCGCTCTCGCCTGGACGGCCCTGTTGCCCCACGCGCTGCGCTTTCCTTTTTTGAAGATTGGCGAAGCCCGCGACTGGAACGAGTTTACGGATGCTCTGCGCGGCTTCGCGGGGCCGATGCAGAATTTTGTCTATGCAGACACCGAGGGAAACATCGGTTTCTATGCGGCGGGATGGGTACCCATCCGGAAACGCGGCGACGGCAGCGTTCCTGTTCCCGGCTCAGGCGATGATTATGGGTGGCTTGGCATGGTCCCGTTTCAGGACCTTCCTCATGCTTATAATCCGAAAAGCGGCATCCTTGCGACCGCCAATGGCCGTGTTGTGCCCGATAATTATCCTTATTTTATAACGTCGATGTGGGGTGAGCCGCACCGGACGGCGCGGATTTATCAACTTCTGGAAGCCGGAAAATCGCTCGCCGTCGTGGATATGCTGAAGATCCAGATGGACATCCATCCGCTGGACGATGAGTGGCTGCGCGATCGGCTGATTGCCGCCGCAAACGAGTACCTGCCACAACAACCCGACGCCCGGTTTGCCATAGAGCAATTACGCGGGTGGGACGGCAAGGCAACGGCCGACTCTGCCGCTACGCTCGTGTGTGAACTCACAAAGCCGGTCCTTCTTCATCGCATTCTTGCGCCCAGGCTCGGGGATGATCTTTCCGGGTATCGCTGTCCGATGAGTACCGTCTTTCTGCAGGACGTGATCGACCACAGCCTGGGCCGCTGGTTGCCGCCCGGCGACAATAACTTTAACCAGACATTAATAAGGAGCCTGGAGGAAGCCGTCCGCCAAATTCCAGGACTGGTCGGAACCAATGACCACAACGCCTGGAAGTGGGGCGCCACAATACCCTTAACCTTCCGCCACCCCCTGGGAGGAGCTGTGCGGCCGCTTGGCTGGCTGCTGAATGTGGGTCCTTTTCCACAATCGGGAACGGCGAACTCGATTAAGCGCGCCACTCTCGGCGTAGGGCCTTCCATGCGGATGGTGGTGGACCTCGGAGAACTTGACAGCTCCGTGCAGAATATTACGCTCGGGCAATCGGGCCAGCCCTTCAGTCCGTACTATAAAGATCAGTTCGAAGCTTGGTATCATGGCCAGAGCTTTCCGATGCCGTTCAGTGATGAGGCCGTGCAAAAGGCGGCGGCCCATCGGTTGGAGCTTGAACCGACAGAAGCAAATTCTTCGCGCAGGCGCAACACCAGGCAGTAAAGGGCAATTCACGCAATGGAAAAGATAACGCGCCGGGAATCAATATTGGCAATGGCCTCGGCGCTCGCCGCTGGGGGCACGGCTCTCAAAGCGGCGGCCCAGACGGCGCCGGGCGCCGCCGGCGACCAGACCACAGGCCCTGCAAGCCAGGCCGGGCTGCCTTCCGGGTCAGACCAGGCGTTTGAAAAATTTGTGGACGATTACTTTGACGGCTTTTTCCGGTTCAATCCGGCCAGCGCCACCAGCGCAGGCATTCACAAGTACGACAGCGAGCTTCCCGCCTATTCGCAGGCGGACATTCGCAACGAAATTACGCGCAATCAGAAGGCCCTGACCGAGCTGGCGCGGGTCCCCAGTGACGGTCTGTCTGCAAACAACCAGCTTGACGCCACGGTGCTTCGAAGCCTGATCAACGGGCACCTGCTTGAGCTTGCCGATATCCGCAAATGGGCAAAGGACCCAAGATTTTATAACACTCAGGCAGGGTATGCGCTGTACACCCTGATCGAGCGCGGTTTCGCCCCGCTCGAGGACCGGCTGAAATCATTGATTGACCGCGAGCGCCGGATACCCGACATTCTGAACAGCGCCCGGACCAACGTGGTGAACCCTCCCGCCGTTTACACCAAAGTCGCCATTGAAGAGGTCCAGGCGGAGATCGATTTCCTCCAGAACGTTCTGCCGCAGAACGTCGCCGGCGCGCAGAGCCTCGCACTGAAAGCAGAATTTGCCCAGGTCAACCAGAGCACGGTGGCGGCGTACCAGCAGTTTCTCGGATATCTGCAGACGGGCCTCACGCCTCAGTCTCAGGGCAATTTCGCCCTCGGCCTCGAGAATTTCCAGAAGAAATTGCTCTATGACGAGATGGTGGACATCCCGGTTGGAGACCTGCTGAAGATTGGTAACCACGAGATGCGTCGGCTGCAGTCGCTTTTCCTGCAGACCGCAAAGATTATCGACTCCACAAAAACCCCGCTTCAAGTGCTTCAGAACATCAGGCAGAGCGCCCCGGAGGCGGACCAGGTGGTTCCAGAAACCCAATCAGTGCTCGATAATCTGAGGCAGTTTCTGCTGATCCATGAGATTGTGACGGTGCCTCCGGCGCCCGTACCGCAGGTGGCGGAAACGCCGCCCTTCATGCGGGCGCTCACCTTTGCTTCAATGGATACTCCGGGACCGTTCGAGGACCATTCAACGCAAGCCTTCTTTTATGTCACGCTGCCTAACCCCTCCTGGGATGAAGAACACAAACGGCAGCTTCTCCGGTTTTTTAACCGTTCTTCCACCCCGATTGTTGCCATCCATGAAGTCTATCCCGGACATTACGTGCAGTTTCTATGGCTGAAGCAGGCTCCAACGAAGGCGAGAAAGCTTGAGTCCACAATGGGCGGTATGACAACCAATGTGGAGGGTTGGGCGCATTACTGCGAAGAGATGATGCTGGAACAGGGCTACGGCGAGGGTGATCCCAGCTTGCTGCTGATGCAGCTCCAGGGTTCACTCGTCCGGGTGTGCCGCTACCTGGCGGCAATCCAGTTGCACACGCAGGGCATGACGGTCGAGCAGGCCTCCAATCTGTTCCAGCAGGATGCATACATGGACCTCGCCAACGCGGAGCGCGAAGCGATGCGCGGGACTTCCGATCCCGCTTACCTTGCTTACACGCTTGGCAAGCTGGAGATCATGAAACTGCGGGAGGACTATCACCATAAGCTCGGTGACAAATTCAATCTGAAAGCGTTCCATGATCAGTTCCTGAGTTACGGCGTCGTGCCGGTCAAGATGATCCGCGAACAGATGTTGCAGGACGGGACCCCTGTCCTTTAGCACGATTCTCAACCCTGGCCAGCATGCAATCGAGCTTGCAGAAGTCGCCCGCCGTTTGCGGGGTGAAAGGATTCAACTTTCTATTACACAATACCGGACCAGCGAAAGAGACCCCATGCAGCAAAATCGATTCTTGTTTACTTCGGAAGGCCAATCTGCGCGATCGCGATTGATGGATTGCCGCGAGCCAGTTCTGCTGGGGCTTCTGTTTTTCCTGATGCTGTGCGGCCCAGCAACAATGGGGGTAGCTGCGGCACAGATCGCAACGCCGAAAGCGGAAACCAGCCGGCTTGAACTCTCCTACATTCTCGGCATGGAGAGACCCTCAACCCACCTCTTGCAGGTGGAAATTACCGCCACACAGGTGAAGGAACCGCTCCTCCGGTTCGCTATGCCCGCCTGGGCTCCCGGCCGTTATGCGATCTATGATTTTGCAAAAAACATTCAGGAATTCAGTGCAGTTGGGGCAAATGGCCAGGCACTCCCCTGGCAGCAGCCGGACAAACAAACCTGGACCGTGAATACGACCGGCTGCGGCGGCGCCGTCAGGGTACGATACTTGGTCTTTGCCAATGACCTGACAGGTTCCTTCTCGCAATTTGACTCCTCGCACGGCGCCATCAACGGCGCCTCCGTCTTCATGTACCTGCCGGGGGACAAATCCAATCCGTTGACTCTCACCATTCGCCCGCCGCAGGGCTGGAAGATCGTAAGCGGCTTTTCAATGTCACTCACGCAAACTACTTTCCAGGTTGCAAACTACGATGTGCTGATCGACACGCCTCTCGAAATAGGGCCTGACTGCTGGGTGAACGACTTTGAGGAAGGCGGAAAGACTTTCCGTGTGGCGATCCATACCTACCCTGATCAGGATGGCGATGCCGGCAGCCGTTCCGCGCTGGTTGAAGGGTTGAAGAAGATTGTCCGCTCCGAGATGGCGATGATGCCCGCCCCGGAATTCAGCCACTACACGTTTCTGTTCCATTTCGATCCGGCCCTGCCGATGGGCGACGGCATGGAACATCTCGATTCGACCGAGATCATCGTTCGCGGAAATTTGTCAGGCAGCGGGCTCTCCCAGGCGCTCGAAACAGCCGCCCACGAGTTCTTTCATCTCTGGAACGTAAAGCGGCTGCGGCCTGCTGGCCTGGGCCCTTTCGATTACAGCCGCGAGGTTTACACGCCGTCGTTGTGGTTTGTCGAGGGCATCACTACTTATTACTCCTATGTGAGCCTGTTGCGCAGCGGCATCTGGTCGCAGCAGGAATTTCTGGATCGCCTGGCAGGCGAAGTTCGCACCCTGCGGGAAGCTCCCGGCCGCAGGCAGATGTCGGCGGAAAGCTCCAGTTTCCACGCCTGGTTCTACGATCGGTCGCCGCAAATGCAGGAAACAAACTTCGCTAACAGCACGATCTCGTATTACAACAAGGGTGCCCTGCTGGGTATGCTGCTCGATCTTGAAATCCGCTCGGCAACGCACGGCCTGAAGTCCCTAGACGACGTGATGCGGCGGATGTACGGGAAATTTTATGACAGCTCAGCCGCCAGCTATTACCTGCACGGCCGGGGCTACACGGAGAAGGATATTCTCGACACCGTCAGCCAGGTTTCAGGCACAGACTTTGCGCCGTTCTTCGAGCAATACGTCGCCGGGACGGATCCCCTTCCATACAACGAGGTCCTGGCAAAAATAGGACTGACGCTGCAAATTGCGACGTCGTCTCAGGCGCCTCCCAGCCTGGGGGCGTTGGTGGAACCCGTCAATACCGGCGTCAGGATTTTTGCTGTCCAGCCGGGCGGGGCGGCAGACCGCGCAGGACTGGGCCGCGATGACGTGCTGGTTTCGATAGATGAGCAGTCGCTTGCCACTGAAAGTCTGGCGGCGCGGTTGAGCATTTACCCTGCGGGTGCAAAAGTGCCCTTTGAAGTGGAGCGCCACGAAAATCGCTTTTTCGTCACTGTTCAGCTCGGTCCGCCGCAACCCGATGATTACTCGATCACGGAGCTGCCCGGCGCCACCGAAGAACAGTTGAAAATCCGGCGAGGATGGTTGAACACCAACCAGACGGGAAACGCCCAAGGCGCTCCCGCAGCGGCCGTTCGGAGATTCAGAAGCGCCGCTGCTTCCCGAAGTAGTATGAAGTGATCGCGATCAGCACAGCCGCCAGGATTGCGGCCAACGCAATTTCGTTAACTTCGAGAAAATGCTGCTCGACCAGTTGCCAACTGTTTCCGAACAGGAAACCCACATAGGTAACCGCAATGGCCCAGACCGTGGCCCCTGTAAAATTGAAAAAGAGAAACCTGCGGTAGGGCATGCGAAAAAGCCCGGCGATGATCCCGGCAAACATTCGCAGCCCCGTGATGAACCTGCCAGTAAAAACCGCCCACTGGCCGTACTTCAGAAACAATGTCTGGGAATGGTCAAAAGATTTTCGAACGATGGGAAACCTGCGGATGAATCGGTCAACAAATGCCCTGCCGCCAAATAGCCCGATCAGGAATCCAATCGAGTCGCCGACAGTGGCCCCTGCGATCGCAACAAGGATGCTGGAGTAGAGATCGATCTTTCCGTGGTAGGCAAGAAACCCGGCGAACAGAAGCACAGTCTCACCCGGGATGGGGATGCCTGCGTTCTCCAGCATGACTCCGAAAAAGACTACCCAATAGCCATACTTCGAAAAAACTTCTGATAGCGTTTGGAAAATTGTGTGGGCCATGTTTGGGGCATGAAGTGAAGAAATCGCCGGCTGGCCTAAGGCTAAATGATAGCTTATCGTTCCTTTGCGGTCACTTTTATTCGGGCGCTCCGTGGGCCTTTCGGCCCCTCGTCAGCGGCGCGGGAGGCGTGCTAAACTACGCTGAGCATGCGTGAACCGATCCTGCAACGGCTCGAGAAGCGTCCCCTGGTCAGCGACGGGGCCATGGGCACCATGTTGTACGCTACAGGTGTCTCCCTTAACAGGAGCTTTGATGAACTGAACCTCGTCTCTCCGCACCTGGTGAAGGAAGTTCACATGGGGTACGTCAAGGCTGGCGCCGAACTTCTGGAAACCAACACCTTCGGGGCAAACCGCTTCCGGCTGGCCAAGTTTGACTTGGCCGACCGCGTCCGGGAGATCAACCTGGCCGGGGTGCGGCTGGCACGCGAGAGCGCGGGTGAAGACCTCTACGTGGGTGGTTCCGTCGGTCCCCTGGGGCTGCGTCTCGAGCCCCTGGGACCCACTTCGCTGGAAGAGGCGCGAAGCGCTTTCCGTGAGCAGGTGGAGGCGCTTGCCGAGGGCGGCGTCGATTTGATCGTCATTGAAACGATGATGGACCTGGAAGAGGCCCACCAGGCCCTCCTCGCCGTGAGGGAAGCCACATCCCTGCCCGCAGTCGTCCAGATGACGGTCCAGGAAGATGGAAGCACGCTTTCCGGCGCCAGTCCCGAGGACTTTGCGCGCCAGCTCGATGCCTGGGGAGCAGATGTAATCGGCATCAACTGCGGCATCGGGCCTGCAACTGTGCTTGAAACGCTTGAAAGAATGGCGGCAGTGACAACAAAGAAACTTTCAGCCCAGCCCAACGCCGGGTTGCCCCATTCGATTGACGGCAGGACGCACTATCTGTGCTCGCCGGAATACATGGCCGAGCGGGCCCGCCGGTTTATCCAGGCCGGCGCCCGGATTGTGGGCGGGTGCTGCGGAACCACTCCGGCGCACATCAAGGCCGTCAAAGCGGCGGTGAAATCGCTGGGACCGCATCTGGAGCGGGCGGCGATCGAAACGTCCCTTCGGCCCCCACAGGCGCTTGAACCCATACCCGTCGAACTCCGTTCGCGCCTTGCCGAAAAGCTGGCTCGGGGCGAGTTTCCCGTGGTGGTGGAAATCATCCCTCCTAAGGGATGCGACGCGGCGCGCGAGGTGGAAGGCGCGCAATATATGAAGCGGCATGCTATCGACGCAGTGAACATCCCTGACGGCTCCGGAGCAACAGCAAGGATGAGTGCACAGACGCTTGCCGTTGTGATCCAGCAGCAGGCCGGCATCGAAGCTCTGCTTCACTTCAGTTGCCGTGGACGAAACGTACTCAGCCTTCAGTCGGACCTTCTTGGCGCTCACGCGCTGGGCATACGGAATGTTTGGGCCGTCACGGGCGACCCACCCCAGATTGCCGCCTTTCCTTCGGCAACGGCCGTTTTTGACGTGGACGCCATCGGTTTGGTGAATGTATTGAGCAACCTGAACCGCGGGCTGGATATGAGCGGCAATCCGCTGGGAACGCAAACCAGTTTTCTGATCGGCGTGGGCCTCAATCCCAATGCTCTTGATCCGGATGAGGAGCTGCGCCGGTTTGAATTTAAAGTAAAAGCGGGCGCTCACTTTGGCGTGGTCCGGCCGGTGTTTGACCTCGATCGACTCATCGCTTTCCTTCGCCGCGTCCAGGAGCTTGACGCGCCGCAGATTCCGCTCCTTGCTGGAATCCATCCCTTGACGAGCTACCGGAACGCAGAATTTCTGCATAATGAAGTCCCCGGAATGTCGGTTTCCCCGGAAATCCTCAAGCGCATGCGCGCCGTGGACTCCGGCGAAAAAGCACGGGCAGAAGGACTGCAAATCGCCCGGGAAATGCTGCTGGAATTCCGGGAGCTGGTGCAGGGAGTCCAGATTGTGGCTCCGTTTTCAAGGTACGCCATGGCAGTGGAAGTGATTGAGGTCCTCGGCGCGCGAACCGATGAACCTAAGAAGGAAACTCCGCTGCCGGAGGCACAGGGAAAAACCAGAGCGGTGTAAGGATTCAGTCGGGAGGTGGTGACCAAACAAATGTCTCAATCGTCAAAGCCTGCCAAGCCGGAATCTTTTGAAAAAAATATCGAGAGGCTCGAAGCCATCGTTCGCCAGCTTGACGACGCGAACCTCCCGCTCGAACAAGCTTTGCAGATTTATGAGGAGGGCATGAAGCTTTCGGAAGTTTGCCAGAAGCAGCTTCAGGAAGCTGAATGCCGCATCCAGGTCCTCATGAAAAAGGCGGACGGCAAAGTTGTGGCAGAGCCCTTCGAGCGGGAAGAGAACGAAACGGAGTCGATTTGAGCACTTCCACAACGGTTTCACAATATCTTGATGAGCAGCGTGCTCTGATTGATCTGGAACTTGAGCGGATTCTCCCTCCCGATGACGCTTACCCAAACTCCATCCATCAGGCGATGCGTTACTCGGTGTTTGCCGGCGGCAAGCGGTTGCGCCCCATTCTTTGCGCCGAGGCCGGGCGATTGCTCGGGGCTGATGGACCATCCCTGATGCGGATTGCTTCCGCGCTGGAATTGGTCCACACCTATTCCCTGATCCACGATGACCTGCCGGCGCTCGATAACGACGACTTGCGGCGCGGCAAACCGACCTGCCATCGCGCCTTCGGAGAATCCACCGCGATCCTGACGGGAGACGCCCTGCTCACTTTGACCTACGAAGTGCTGGCAGAGCCGGGGTTGGCATCTCCTGAATGCCAGCTTCGTATCATTTATGAACTGGCCCTGGCCACCGGGACCCGCGAAGGCATGGTTGCAGGTCAGGTACTGGACCTGGAAGCCACGGACCAGAACGTAGACCCCCGAACGCTTGAGTTAATCCATTCCGCCAAGACGGGAGCTTTTCTTTGCGCAGCCGTGAAGTGCGGCGCCATCTTTGCCGGGGCCACGGATGTTGACCTCAAGCGGGTCACAAGCTATGGCCGGAAGATTGGGCTGGCCTTCCAGATCGCGGATGATTTGCTCGATGTCCTGGGCTCCAGCGCCACCCTCGGCAAGACGGCCGGCAAAGACGATGAACAGCGCAAGGCAACCTATCCGGCGCTGTACGGTATCGAAGAATCACGTCTTATGGCCAGACGGCTGATCGAAGAAGCATGCCAAAGCCTTGAGCCATACGGTAAGTCGGCCAGCAGGCTGCAGGAATTAGCTCATTTTCTGATCGAGAGGACCGCCTGATGGAATACCGGTATCTGCCACGAATCGATTCACCCGCAGATTTGAGGAAAGTTCCCCGCGAAGACCTGCCCAAAGTTGCAGAAGAGCTTCGCGATTATCTCATCTCCGTGGTCTCCAAAGTCGGCGGCCATCTGGCTTCCAGCCTTGGGACGGTCGAACTGACGCTGGCGCTGCATTACTTGTTCGACACACCCAGGGACAAGATCGTATGGGACGTGGGACACCAGGCCTACGGCCACAAGGTCCTGACGGGCCGGCGCGACCGCCTGGCGACCATCCGGCAGTATGGCGGCATTTCCGGTTTTCCGGTGCGGGAAGAGAGCCCTTACGACACCTTTAACGTTGCCCATGCAGGCACCGCCATTTCCGGAGCGCTCGGAATGGCCGTGGCGCGAGATCTGAAGGGTGAGAATTTCCACGTGGTCGCTGTGGTGGGCGACGCGGGATTGACTTCCGGCCTTGAACTTGAAGGGATCAATAATCTTGGGACCCTCCAGAGAAAAGTCCTGGTGGTTCTGAACGATAACGAAATGTCGATTTCGCCGAACGTGGGAGCCATCGCCGGTTATCTGAACCGCGTGGTGCATGGCCAGGCTTACCATCGGGTCACTCACGAAGTCGAAAAAATGATTCTGACCGTCCCGCGGCTGGGACCCCGGCTTCTGAAGCTCTCGAAGGACATGGTGGAATCCGCCAAGACCGCCTTGATTCCAGGGCTGGTGTTCGAGGAACTCGGTTTTGACTACGTCGGGCCGATCAGCGGTCACAACATGGAAGAGCTTCTCACGGCGATTTCGCGGGTGAAAGACAACTCCAAGCCAACCCTGTTGCACGTTGTGACTCAGAAGGGCAAAGGCTATCCGCATGCGGAAATGCTGCCGGTCAAATTCCACGGCGTGACGCAGTTTGACGTGGCCACGGGGGCCTTTCGCAAGGCCCCGGCAAAGGCGCCCCCGTATACCTCGGTGTTTGGCAATGCGATGTGCGAGTTGGCGGAGAAAGACAAGCGCATCGTAGCCATCACCGCGGCCATGGCCGAAGGAACAGGGCTCGTGGAATTCGCCAAGCGTTTCCCTGACCGCTTCTTTGATGTTGGCATCGCTGAACAACATGCGGTGACTTTTGCCTGCGGTCTGGCGTGCGAGGGTTTGCGCCCCATGGTGGCCATCTACTCCACTTTCCTGCAGCGGGCCTATGACCAGGTGATTCACGACGCCTGCCTGATGCGCCTGCCGGTGGCATTTGCGCTCGACAGGGCAGGAATCGTTGGCGCGGATGGTCCCACGCACAACGGTCTTTATGACCTGGCTTACCTTGCTGCCGTTCCTGGGATGGTGGTGATGGCGCCAAAAGACGAAAACGAGCTGCGCCACATGCTGGCCACCGCGCTTGATGTGAATGGCCCGGCGGCCGTGCGCTATCCCCGCGGCAACGGGTTCGGAGTGCCGCTCGACCAGGAGTTCAAGCGCCTCGAAATCGGCAAGGGTGAAATACTTCGCGAAGGAAGCGACATCGCCATTCTTGCTCTGGGCAGCATGGTCTACCCGGCGCTGGAGTCCGCCGAGCGGCTGGAAGCTTCTGGGATCCGCGCCACCGTCATCAATGCCCGCTTTATGAAGCCGCTGGACCAGGAGCTGATCTGTTGTCTGGCATCAGAAAAACAGTTTCTGGTGACCGTCGAGGAAGGCACAGAGTGCGGCGGGTTCGGCTCCGCAGTCGCGGCCTTGCTTCAAGACCGGCGAATCCCCGCCACCGTGGTGCGCATCGCAGTTCCTGACCGCATCATTCCTCACGGAGCGCCAAACCTGCTCCATGCCAAATATGGGCTGGATGCCGACGGCATCGTGGAAAAAATTCAGAGCTTCGTCAACAAGGCCCCGATTCTCCGCAAGTTGAGCCTGTGAACCTCGCAAGACCTGTTTGCGGACCGGGCCCTGCTGCCGCTGTTCCTGCGCCAAATGCCAATCCAGAGTGGCTGCGTTCACACCCCTTTTCCACGCGCACCTCTGTGAGGTCCGCTGGCGCTGACCGTGTGTGAAACGTGCTGGTGATGGGGCTTCAGAGAGACGTCAACCTGACCCGAGCAGCAGAAATGTGTGCATCAGACACAAATCAAGCGTAGCCCGCCTGCACGCTGCGAAACTCTCAGGGACTCCGCCCTGTGTCTGATTCTCGCCTCTGGCCTTGAATCAACCGTCACGCATGGTTGGCCTCATTCGTGCGATTCGCAGGTCTCATGAAGCGCCAAAGTGGTCGCTGGTGTAGTGCGGCGTAATTCGCATTACGTATGGCGAAGCCATTTTTGCAGTGCGGGAGCTTGCTCCCACACTCGACCCCCCGTTTGCCCCTGTCGAGAGGGCGAAAATTGGGGCGTCAGTGAACGCGCCGGGCGCAAAGCGGAGGCAAGCCGCCGCACTCCATAGCCCGCAGATATGTAACAATCCGTTAGACGCACTACACTAACAAACTATCGCCTCTTTAAGTGACTCCGCGGTTGCCTTCTCGATTCTGTATTTGTCGAGTTCGATCTCCAGTTGGTCCTCGACGCGCGCGGCGTAGGGTATGAAATGATGTCCTGACAGTAGCATTGCGAACCCAAAGCTGAGCTTGCGTGGAACGAACAGCCATCGCCCGAAGAGCCGAAGCACAAATTTCCAGTACGCGCGCCGGTAGTTGGAGAGGAGACCCTGCCGCACAATGGAGCGAACGAAGATTCCAAGCGTTACCCCGAAGGGAACCTTGGGGGCCTTCTGCGGCTTCCGGGCTTTCCACTGCAGAAGCGACCGGTAGCACCGGTCGTAAAACGCCGAGGGTGCGTATAGGGAAGACAGGGTGTCCTTGAATCCCTTCAGCAGAACGGGCAGAGGTAAAAGAGTTTTGAAGTTGGGGGGATCAAAGTTACTGGTGGCTGTGGTATCCATGAGTAACCGGCCTTCTTTCATCATTCGGTCAAAAAGCGGAGTTGTGGGAGGCGCCTGCAGAAATCCCGCCATGGCCCATGGAATGGCTGCCCGCTCAATAAAGTCCCGTTGCTCGTCGAAGATTGCTTCGGTATCGGAATCGAACCCAATGATAAAACCCGCCGTCACCCAAAGGCCCTGGCTCTGGATGAAGTGAACGCTCTCCAGAGGATCACGCCGCAAGTTCTGGTATTTCTTCGCTTCCACCAGGGAATTGGCGGAAGGGCTCTCGATTCCGATGAAAACGTAAAAAAAGTTCGCCTTCACCATGGCGTCAATCAAATCCGGCTTCTGGCCGAGATCGATCGATGCCTCGGTGTAAAACAATAGCGGGTAGCCCCGGCTCTTCTGCCATTCCTGAAGTTTAAGGGCCAGTTGGAGGGCCTGTTTGTGGTTCCCGATAAAGTTGTCGTCAACGATAAAGACCTGGTCGCGCCATCCAAGTTCAAACAAGGCATCCAGTTCGGCTGTCACCTGGGCAGGGTTCTTGGTTCGGGGCTTCCTTCCGTAAATGGTGATGATGTCGCAGAATTCGCACTGGAATGGGCAACCGCGGGAGAACTGGATAGCCATCGAAGCATACTTGTCGATTTTGAGGAGATCAAACCTGGGGAGAGGCGTCTTGCTGACATCAGGCTTTTCTTTGACCACATACAGACGCTTGGCAGAGCCCTGTTCAAGGTTAGACGCAATCTCAGGGAAGACCTCGTCCGGCTCACCCACCACCACATGGTCCGCCAGTCGAAGTAAGAGTTCCGGTTCGCTGCTCGCCAAAGGTCCGCCGATTATAGTTCGCTTGCCCAGGGCCCGCGCTCTCAGGAGGATTTCGCGAATGTCATCTTTCTGCACCCGCATGCCGCTGACCATGATGAGATCGGCCCAAAGGAGGTCTGCATCGAGCAAGTCCTCAAAGCTTCTATCGAGCAGCCTTAGCGTCCAGGTCTTCGGACAGAGCGCGGCGACAGTCAGCAGGCCGAGCGGGGGCTGATCTGTCTTGATGGGAACAAGGTCCAGGATCCCATCGAAGGTCCAGAACGAAGACGGAAAACGCGGCCAGACCAGGAGGACCTTAAGGGCGGACCCGAGGGGAGGAAGGCTGGGAGATCCTTCCGTGCCATCCGCAGTTTCAGACCCCGGGGACCCGTGAACGCCGGTCGATTTCAGCATCATAATATCTTCTCCAGTGGACACAGGCAGTCCACTCAGCAGTCCATCACCGCGAATCTACACCCTCGATTAGTCTGATGTTTCTCTTAATAGGAAATTGAGACGCTGAAAACTCAGGGACCAAGATATCGGGGGAGATCAAGATTCTCGATCCTAGGCGGACCGTCTTCGCTGTAGATGAGTGCTCCTGATTAAACCGCATCTAGCGCCTCAATATTGTCAGGTAGTTGCCGTCCAGAAGCGGCTGTAACCCGGCAATACACTTAAGCGGGAAGCCCTATACTCGTGCATTACTGAAAATGCTGGCGTCCCCGGCGGGATTTGAACCCGCGTTACCGCCGTGAAAGGGCGATGTCCTAGGCCGGGCTAGACGACGGGGACCAAGGCCGTGCAAATCCTTCGGGCATCAAGGCGACTGGTCCGGGAGGAAGCTGCGGTCTGGCAGCCCATCCTGCGGGATCCCCGATGATCTGCAGAGTTTAATATGCTAGCAACTGCTTGTAATGGCTGTCAATCGTTCCTTCCATCCGGTGGTGGCTCAGTTTGGTTGCGGTCTTGTGGCACGGCCATCCTGGCTGTGTCATTTCACGGAAGTACGGGCGAGGACGCCCGTGCCACGAATCAAACTGAGGCATCCGACGATCACCCATTCAACTGGCTGGAGGGGGCGTCGCCGGGGCTACTTTCGTGACGGGGAAGCCACGATCTCGCCACGCGTGCAGACCGCCGGCAAGCGGCCACACGTGCTGCAATCCCCTGCGCCGAAGCGCCAGCGCAACGCGCGCACTGCTGAATTCACTCGGACAGGTACAGTAGATGACGACATGACGATTGGGTGTCTCCACCGCGACCATTGCCCTTATGTCCCGTCCAATATGATGTGGATCGATTCGCACCGCGCCGGGAATACCCTGAAGCTCTTGTGCGGACCCTCCGTTCCGCCGCACATCCAGAATCAGGACGTCGTCGCCCGCGCGCAGTTTGTCCCGAAGCTGGTCAGGCGTGATCCGCGCCAATCTGAATTCATGCATGAATCTGAGCCAACGGACAACCTTGAAAATAATGTAGAAGCCGAGTCCTGCGGCTAACAGGATGCCCACCAGAACTTCCATCCTCGCTGCGTATGCTGCAATCAGATCCAGTTGTTTACGAAAGACATAGCCCAGCGTGGCGTATGCTCCCGACCAGAGCGTGGCTCCCACGGCATCGAAGAAGAGAAACTGCGTCCGAGGCGTGTTCAATGCTCCTGCCAATGGGACCGCGACAGCATCGATGCCGATTACAAACTTTGAACCCAGGAACAATCTCACACCATGCCGGCCAAAGGACCCTTCTGCCTTCCGCACACAACCCCCCGGATCTTTGGATATCCCGCAGGCGAAATGCAGGATTCTCTTGCCCCACTTCCGCCCAGCCTGGAACCAAGCCAGATCCGCCGACACCAGGGCGAGGGCCGAAAGGACCACGATGGCGGCGAGGTTCAGTTTCCCGGAGGCCGCCAGTGCGCCGGCCGCAAGAAGAATCAAATTCCCCGGTATCGGCAAACCGGCCTGGCCACCCAGCAGGGAAACAAACACCAACCAGTAACCGTGTCTCGCGAGGAAGTGGACCATATCATTCATGCATGGACCGTCAGCCGCAGTATAGTTGTTTCTCCCTCCGCCTGCGTCCAAGAGTAAGCGGACCTGCCTCCAAGTGCTGAGCCCAGACACAGCCGGCGCGGATGGTTGAATTATAACGTCTGCAATCTCGGCGTCACACCATGCCCGGCCTTGATTGACCCCCTTTGGGGGTTCAGCTAGAATCGTAGTCGTTGGGAATGGTAAAGCGTGACCTGCGAGGGCGCCTTGAGAAGGCATGTCCTGAATTTTCGATTCCGCACCCGCCTGGTGCTCGTGATGTTTCTCATCACGGCCAGCACCAGCACCATTCTCATGATTGCCTACGTCCAGCACAACCGCCACATCAAGGCCTACGTGGCGGGCCAGACCTCTGATCTGGTGGAAATCATCGCTCTCATCCAGGCCACGATCTCTCCGAAGTTGGACCTGCGGCAGGCGCAGAGCGAATACCTGAGCAAACTTAAATCTGCGGGTCTGTCTTCGATCAATGTGCTTTCGACCACTGGAGAGGTTGTGGCCAGCACCAATCCGCACCAGATTGGAACCAAAGTCAAGCTGCGAAGGCGGAGGACCAGAAGCAAGGAAGGCCCCATTCAGATAACGGCCCAACTACGGGACGTGGATACAGACGCGCAGGTAGGCCAGCAGCATTACGACATCCGGTTCCCTATTGTTCAGGGGGAAAAAGTCATCGGCTATGTCCAGGTGGGCGGCCAAATGGATGAGGTTGGAGCGATGCTCAATCATGTCTATTTCCTGTGGCTGGCCTGGATACTGGTGACGATGGTGGCCGGTATGTTTGCCATCGTTTATCTGGCGTTCCGGTTCACCAGGCCGATTGACCAGCTCGTGGAAGGCGCCAATCAGGTGGCGGGAGGAAATCTTTACGTTTTCATCCCGGAGGGTGGCTCGGACGAAATGGGGCTGCTCGCTCGCACGTTCAATCAGATGGCTGAACGGCTCCGCGACGCACGGGAGCTCCAGAAGCGGCTGAACGAGGCGGAGAAATCGTCCCTGCTCGGGCATTTTGCCTCCACCGTGGCGCATGAGGTAAGGAACTCGCTGAATTTCCTGAATCTGAGCATTGACCAGATCCGGGCCAAGCGCTGGCTGACCGACGAGTCGCCGGGACGCGAATTGCGCGCCAGCCTTGCCAACATGAAAGACGAGATCACGCGCCTGAACCGGCTGGTGAATGACTTTCTGGCCGTGGGAAGACAGACGCCTCCTCAGATAGCGCCCTGCGACCTGAAGGCCATTGTTGAACAGGCGGTCGGGCTGGTGGAAAAACAGGCCAACGCGCAGGACATCAGAATTGCCAACAAATTGTCTGAGGACTTGCCTGAGCTTCAGGCGGACGCCGCGCAATTGAAGACCTGCTTCCTGAATATACTCACCAACTCGGTGCAAGCCATGCCGAACGGCGGAACGATTTTCATCGAGGCGAAACTCATGCCGGTCGGCGACGCCGGGCCCAGCCTACAACTGCGATTCCGGGACACCGGGCCGGGCATTCGCGACGACGACCGGGAGAAGATTTTCACTCCGTACTTCTCCACCAAGGTCACCGGCTTCGGTTTGGGCCTGGCGATCACCCGAAAAATCATTGAAGACCACGGAGGCCGGGTTTTTGTGGCGCGCCAGAACGCTCCGGGCGCCGAGGTGGTTTTGGAAGTGCCGGTCTCCGGGCCGCCTGTCTCACGCGTCCCGGCGCTTGCGAGTTCAACGGTCGCGTGAGGACCGACCTTTATGCCCGAAGGCTCCATTCTGGTTGTTGATGATGAACTGAGACAGCGCGAAATCTACCGCGACATCTTCCTGGATGAGGGCTATGAGACCGTCACGGCCCCCAGCGGCGAAGCCGCCCTCCGGCTGGTTGCCCAAAAACGGTTCGATCTGGTTTTGACGGACTTGAACCTGACCGGCATGACGGGCATCGAGCTGCTCACCCAGATACTTCAGACCGACCCTACCGTTGCCATTGTGCTGATTACCGGGTACCCGTCCATCGAATCGGCGATTGATGCCACGAAGCGCGGCGTCTACCAGTACCTGGAAAAGCCGGTGGACCGGTCGAAACTGCTGGAAGTGGTCAGTGACGCCCTTGGCCGCCTGGCCTCTCTAAAGCAGACCATTATCGGGCGCTCTCCCGCCATCAGGGAAATGATCCGAATGGTGATGAAGGTCGCGCCCACCACGCACACCGTCCTGATTCTCGGCGAGAGCGGCACGGGAAAAGAGCTGGTGGCCCGTGAAATCCACAAACACAGTCCCCGGAACCAGAAACCCTTCCTGGCGGTCAACTGCGCATCGCTGACGGAAAGCTTGCTGGAGAGCGAACTGTTCGGCCACGAGAAGGGCGCCTTTACAGACGCCCATCAGCAGAAGAAGGGGCTGTTCGAGCGCGCCGACCATTCCACGCTCTTTCTTGATGAAATCGGCGACACCAGTCTGGCCATGCAGGCTAAGATTTTGCGGGCCCTCCAGGAAAGAGAAATTCTCCGCGTGGGAGGAACGGACCCTGTCAAGGTGGATGTCCGCATTATCGCGGCTACCAACCGCAATCTGGACCAGTTGATGAAGGATGGCAGGTTCCGCGAGGACCTTTATTACCGGCTGAAGGTGATCCCGATCATCTGTCCTCCTTTGCGGGAACGGAGGGACGACATCGAAGAGCTGGCGCTCCACTTTACGCACAAAGCGGGGCTGGCCTCCGGCCGCGAGGTACACAGCATCTCACCCGAAGCTCTGAATGCGCTGGAGGCCTATCGTTGGCCGGGAAACGTCCGCCAGTTGGAATGGGCGATCGAGCGGGCAGTCGTGCTGGGTGAATCTGATCGCGTGGAGATCCAGGACCTTCCGCCGGAAATATCGTCTGAAGATATCGGTTTTGAATCAGCATCGCCTGCGCCGCCCGCCGACGGCGTCCGGATCACGCCGGTTATTCAGGAAACGAGCTGGGAGGAGCACGAGAAGGCCAAAATCACCGAGGCCTTGCACCGCACCAACGGAAACATCACTCGTGCCGCTCAGTTACTGGGCATGACCTTCCGCACACTCCAGTATCGCCTGGAAAAGTTCGGCATCCGAAAGCAGTAGCGGCTTATTCAGCACACCGCTATCTTCCAGGAAGTCCCCTGAGATGCGCGATTCGTCAGGGGGCCTTTCCCATTCACCTCCCACCAAATTCTTTTCTCAACTCCTCTCTCCATTTTGCCGAAGTTAGTTGTGACTAATGAAAAACGCCCAATGTTTGGACGGAAAATGACCGGGCCGATGCAGGTTTTAAGGGTGCGCCGGACTCAATGGAGAATTCCGTGAGAATACTTGTTGCTGAAGATGATCGCCCAGTGGCCAGTTTTCTGAAAAAGGGGCTGGAAGCTGAGCACTATGCTGTGGATGTCGTTCCCGATGGGCAGGAAGCTCTCTATATGGCGGAAGAGTACGAATATGATCTCGTGCTTCTTGACCTGGTGCTGCCCAAGATGGACGGCCTCCAGGTGCTGCGGCAGATCAGAAGCCGCAAAAAGAATCTGCCGGTGCTGGTGCTGACGGGGCGCGCTCGCGTGGAGGACCGGGTCAAAGGTCTGGACCTTGGAGCGGACGATTACTTGGTGAAGCCCTTCGCCTTTCGCGAACTTACAGCGAGGGTCAGGGCCCTGCTCAGGCGCGGCGACATCCCTGCGAATTTCAAGCTCCAGGTCGAAGACCTGGCGATGAATCTTGTGGAGCGCGCTGTCTTCCGCGGTGAAAGGAAGATCGAGCTGACTCCCAAGGAATTCGCATTGCTGGAATACCTGATGAGGAACCATGGCCGGGCGGTTTCACGCCCGATGATCATCGAACACGTTTGGAACTTTTCTTTTGACACCATGACCAACGTTGTGGACGTTTACATCAATTACCTCCGGAAAAAAGTGGATGAGGGGGAAACCTCGAAACTGATCCACACCGTTCGCGGCGTCGGATACCGAATCGGAAAAGCTCAATAAGATGACGAGAACTTTTTAACGACTGCGCGACCGACGCCATGAAAAACTTTAACCGTCTGCCCCGGCCAGGCGCATGGACAAGACGCAAAGACGATTTTCTGGAAGTGCTGGGAGCCCTTGCCCACAAGCTGAGCCAGCCCCTGACGTCGTTGCAAGGGACGGCTGAAGTTGCGCTGATGGGCGAGATGGACGTGAAGGAGTGTCGGCGGATCCTGGAGATCTCGCTTCAAGAGACCCAGCGCATGGCAGAAACACTCGAGACGCTGCGTGACATTGTGGAGATGGAGAGGGCTGGCATCCAGATCCAGCCCATTTCATGGACAGCGGTCATTGAAGAGGCGCTGGAAGCGGCCTCATACGCCGAAACGGTCGATCGTCCGCGCCTGGTCAACGAGGTAGGAGGCGAAGTTTGGGTAAACACCAGCCCGCAACGGCTGACTCTGGCTACCGGCCGGCTGATCGGCGGGGCTGTCAGGGCCAACCGCGACGGGCGTGCGGTTCGAATCGTTCTTTCGGCCGTCAAAGAAACGGCTTCCCTGAAGGTGTTTGAAGAGTGTACGCCTGTCGGCGACCAGGGTGTCAACGGCCCTGGGACGCCCGGCGCTTCGGCAAAGCCCGTCTTGGATAAGCTTGAGAGATGGGTTCTCAACCGTTCCGTCGAGTGTCAGGGTGGACGGCTGAGTGTCACGCAAATTTCGCAAACTTCCCGCTGCTACCGGATCGATCTCTCGCTGGCGCCTCCCGCGGTTCCCAGAACCGGCAGGCCTTGAATAAGGCTTGTTTCATCTTCCGCGCCTCAAATCCACGGGATGATTCGTGGTCCCGTCTCGGCGGCGCCCCGCCCCGTTCAAAAGCGGCACAATCCGCCCGTCTTCTCGAGCTTCCGCTACTTCTTCCCGCCACGCGATACCTTCGCCTTTCTTCTAGAGTGAGCTAACCCAATGCCCGTAGCTGAAAAGAACATAAATTTCTAATCTTCTTCTAATCGCCTTTTAATCCGCAGCAGGTAAAAACAGACCTGGAGACTAACGATCTGTCTCTTGCTGGATACGGGTCCATATCCAGTTCTCACTGTAGAGAGAAAGGAGCGCCACGTGGGCACAACCCCCGCTACGGCCCGATTGCAGTTGAAAGGTTTCGAATTAAGTGAACGTAATCAGATGGTAATGGAGCAGCTTCCGCAGGTAAGGTTCATCGCTCAAAAAATCCATGCCAGGCTGCCGCATCACATCCCGCTGGAGGACCTTGTTAACACCGGCGTCCTGGGCCTGATCGAGGCCCTCGCAAAATTTGACCCCAAAAGGAACGTGCAATTACAGTCCTACGCCCGTTATCGCATCCAGGGAGCGATCCTTGACAGTCTCCGTGAGCAGGATTGGAGTCCGCGGCTGCTGCGGCAGAAAGGGCGTCAGCTTGAGGCGGCCAGAGAAAAGCTTCAAACTCAGCTGGGCCGGGCGCCCTCTCAGACGGAACTTGCCGACGCCATGGGAGTCACCGACCACCAGCTCCAGTTGCTGCTGCGGGACCTGCAAGGTCTGGAGGTTGCCAGCCTGCAGGAACCCACCTCTCTGGAAGGGCATTCCCTGGACGAAAAAATGGCGGATACCGCAGAGGAGAGCCCCTTCGTCCTCTGCGAAAGGGCCGAGATGAACGGTCTGCTGGCAAAGGCCATGTCCAAACTGCCTCCGCGAAAGCGGCAAGCACTCGACCTTTACTACTTCAAAGGTTTGACGATGAAGGAAACGGGCAATCGGATGGGCGTATGCGAATCCCGCGTTTCGCAAATCCATTCTTCCGCGGTCGCGTCGCTAAAAGCCAGGATGAAAGAGGTCCTTATTGCGCAACAGAGGGAAGAGGAATGCGCCGGCAGGCAGCCTTTGGCCAGTCCGGTTACCATTCTGCCCTGCGATGCAGACCAGTATCACCACCGGACGGCCTCTCCGGAGCTGGCCTCAACACTTTCCGATATTCCCACCTCTGTTCAACGGCGGCGACGCGCCGGGAGCGAATCCCGGAAGCCAAAGAGGCTGTCCCGCGCGACACCTAAAAATGCCAGAAAGAGAACTTAACAAACTCTAGAGCGACTTTCGAGATGTCAGGATAGGATGGGTGCCTTTCCCTGCGCCCTGTCATTTTCCCGAAGCGGCCAATGACCTGGCACCGGCGAGGGGCTCGACAGACAGCCGGGCCCCCTAAGCCGTTTTGAAGCTGCTGATGGCGTCGGCTTCGTCATCGTGAACGTCGAAAACGGTGTAAAGCTTCGTAATCTGCAACAAGTCATGTACTTTCTTGGTCAAGTGGAGCAGTTTCAGTTGTCCTCCCTGGTTTGAAACCGCCGTAAAGGCGCTGACCAATTCTCCAATTCCGGAACTGTCAATGTAGGTAACGTCGGCGAGGTTCAAGAGGAGGTTCTTATGACCCTTGCCAAGCTCTCCGCGGATGACTTCACGCAGTTCCTTGCACGCCTCGCCGAGCGTGATTCTCCCGCTGACGTCAACGACAGTTGCAGAATCAACCTGACGCACCATTGCCTTCATGCTCACGGCCTGTTCCTCCTTGGTTTGACTGAATTCGAACGGTCAGACGCTTTACCATGATGACCTCTGTCCCTCCGGCAGGCGACTTCTCAACCCTGAATTCGTCCATGAATTTGCGCACCAGAAAGATTCCTCTTCCTGAATTGCTCAAAATATTCTCGCTGGCCAGAGGGTCCGGGAGGGTGGCGGGATCGAATCCCTGCCCTTCGTCCCGTACATGAATTTCAAGCCGGTCTGGGAAGACCAGAAACCTGATGTGCACCTTCTTGCCGGGATTTTCCTTGTTGCCGTGGTGAATGGCGTTAATAACAGCTTCGTGTACCGCCATCTCAACATGGAACTCGCGTTCTTCATCGAACCCCATTTTCGCAGCAACGCTTCGGGCCGCTTCTTCGGCCCTCTCGACATTCGCAAGATTGCTTTCGAGGATCACCTCGACGACGCTGGCCTCAGGCTGCATTAACGGCAAGAATAACCCCCGCGATGAAACTACAATAGGAGGGTTGCGAAAGTCAACGAAGACACCCTGCTATTTTTCCGGGGTTCGAGGCCTGATGGCAAAACGAAGAGGAATTATCTCATAAGGCGCTCACCTTGGGGGTATAATCCACGCGCGCGGGGTAGTTGCTTGCCGGAAGCGGGGTGATGCGCAATTGGGGAGGGCCGGCTAACGGAATGGGGTCCAGAAAATCTCTCTACTTGTCCGTTATCCTCGCATTAGCGGTACTTGCGGGGGCAAGACTTCTGCTCCAGGCATTTCCTCAAGCATCTACAAGGGCCCGGAGCCGGACCACCAGGGCTGCGGTGTCCGGTCCGGCAGGTAATGGATCCGCGGCCTGGACGGTCACTGCTTCCAGGGACCGCCGCACCCTTGCTCTGGCCTATGGTGGAGCTACCTGGGTGACCGGTTTGCGAGTGGAAGTAACCGCAGGCAATCCTAAGCTCAGTTCCACGGCGGCAGGAACCACGCTGGTTCGCGCGCCCTCCTTCCAGAAAAGCCATTGGATTTTCAAGGTGCATGGTCCGGTAACTTATGAGATTGTGCTCAGCCGCGATGGGCCAGGGCTGGACGTGTCCCTTTCCGGATTTCCGTCCGGAGGTGAGGCGCAGGCGGCGATTGTGGCGGAAATTGACGGAGGTGCTGACCCCATCCAGGCGCGGCTGCGCGACCCCGGCGATGGCGTTCAGCAGATGACCAGCGGGCTTACCGCCAGCACTCTCAACGATTGTGTTTATGACCGCTTTCGCGACCAGGCCCTCCAGGTCTTTGCCCGCAAGGCCGCCTTCAGTCCGGTTGCAAAGGGTTTCCAGGTTTCGGCTTCGGACGCCCTCAGCGCTGCTCCTCACTGCCGGTTCAGGGTGGTCGAGCGCGTTCTCGGAAGCAGGCTGCCTTTCTTTGCACCGCTCGACAAGGTGAAATGGCCGGAAGTTCCCGTGGGCTGGATTTCCTGGTACCAATATTTCTCCCACGTCAACGAGAAGGAAATCGTGGAGAATGCGCAGGCTGTCGCAAAGTATTACAAGCCGTTTGGCCTGAAGTACTGCCTGGTGGACGCCGGCTGGCAGGCTGCGGGCGATGGCGAAAAGGGATCGGCCATCGGCGGCGACTGGAACGCCTGGAACGACAAGTTTCCCCGCGGCATGAAGTGGCTGGCCGATCAGATCCACGCCAACGGTCTCTATGCTGGCCTCTGGCTCTCGGCCTTTGGAAACGCCGATGAGCAGTTCTATGAAATACACCCCGACTGGTTTCTGCACAACGCCAGCGGCAGCGGAAAGCTGGGCACATGGTTCGGCACTTACGTCGCCGATTTTTCAAATCCTGCCCTTAAAAAATACCTCTATGACACGTACCGCGACCACGCGCTCAACTGGGGGTACGACTACTTCAAGCTGGACGGCGAGAATGCCACGCGCGACATCTGGGCCGAAAACCGCGCTCGCGCCTATGATCCCACGCTGGATGCGAACACGGCGTTCCGCCAGGCGCTCGGCCTCATCCGCCAGGCCATGGACTCCAAGCCCGGAGTCTTTTTCTCTGCCTGTGGTCCTGCCTTTCCCACTGAAGCCATTGGGATTGCGCAGGCGGGGCGGTTGGCCGGCGACGTGGTGGGCGACGGGGAGCCGCCTTCATTCCGGGGGGTGCGCGAAGCTCTCGCCGGCATCCGGCGCGGCTACTACACGCACAGCATTGCCTGGTATGGCGATCCAGACGCGCTGGTCGTTCGTCCGCCGCTGACGCTCGAAGAAGCGCGCACCTGGACCTCCATCCTGGGCCTCACGGGACAGGTCTTGATGCTGGGTGATGACGAGGTGACCCTGCCGCCCGAGCGCCGGGACATGGTTCGAAAGATCATGCCCGTCGCGGACATCACGCCCATGGACCTCTATCCTTTTGAGACCGACCGCCCTGTCTGGGTTCTGCACCTCAAACGGCGGTTCGGTTCCTGGGCGGTGGCGGGATTGTTCAACTGGGACGAGGGACCTGATGAAATGCCGGTTGATATGCAGCCCGGTGCGCTAAAAATCCTGAACCGCGATGATCAACTGCTTGGGACCAGCCACGAATACGGAGAGCAGCTCGCAATTTCTTCGAAACTCGACAACGCAGAAAAACAGAACCAGAGCATGGCGGTCGCCTCGGTAAAGCCTCCTGGCCTGCGGCTTCTGCCCCTCCCGTCCTATCTGAATCCGCCAGCGCCGCGAAGGATTGTGCTCAACTTTGCCAAAGCAGGCCTCGAAACTGACCATGATTATCTGCTGTTTGACTTCTGGAAGCAGAAGTTCCTGGGCAGGGTGCGCGGGGAGTATGCAGTGGAGCTTCCGCCGCATCACTGCCAGGTGGTTTCCATCCGGCCCGACGTGGGCCACCCTCAACTGATCGGGACTGACCGGCACATCACCATGGGTGGAGTGGAGGTCGCAAACGAATCGTGGGACTCCGCAAGAAGACAGCTTCGAATCAACGCTTCTCTGGTGCAGAATTATCCCACCACCCTGACGATCTACACCGCGGGCGCAGCCCTCAAGTCCCAACGCGCGGCGGGCGCCCGGATCGCAGCTCTGGCACGCGCGGGCGATACCGTCCGGGTAACGCTCGTCCGGCCCAACAACGGCGAAGCCGAACTCATTCTGACCTTTTGATTGATCCGCCCACGCCGGACGTTCTCGGGTTGTCATCGCACGAACGCCAATCGTGGCTGGCGGTGAGGGGCGGAGAACCCAGCCGTGCAATCACCTTTGCCTCTTGAAGGGTCCAACCGTTTCGTGCAGGATGAAATGGCGGAGCGGGTTCCTGAATTGTTTCATGCCTTCGGCAGGCTTAAAATTAGATGAGGAGACTGCGGTGCGGCCTTATCATAGTCCATAGAGCGGGAAGCCGTTATGTGAGCGATTGATGGAGTTGGAATTCGGGGTAGCGGGGTGCAAACGCTATCCGTGACGGAGCAGCGCCATGTTCGGACGAACTTTCACGTTGTTCAGAATGTTCGGCTTTGCGGTCCGCGTAGACGCCAGTTGGCTGATCATCGCCGTGCTGATCACCTGGTCCCTGGCGGCCATGGTTTTCCCCCGCGACCAGCCTGGCCTTTCCCAGGGCGAATACTGGTTGATGGGAATCGCGGGCGCCTTTCTGTTGTTTGCCTCGATCATCGTCCATGAATTTGCCCACTCGCTGGTGGCGCGAAGAAGCGGTCTGGCCATGAAGGGAATCACCCTCTTCATTTTTGGCGGGGTGGCGGAGATGGAGCGTGAGCCGTCCAGCGCCAAAGCGGAATTCCAGATGGCGATTGCGGGGCCGCTGACCAGCGTCATTTTGGGCGGCATCTTCTACGCCCTGGCCGTAACCATGCGCGGAGTCTGGTCGGTCCCCGTCGTGGAAGTGTTCACCTACCTCTATTGGATCAACTGGGTCCTGGCCGCGTTCAATATGGTTCCGGCATTTCCGCTGGACGGCGGACGCGTCCTGCGTTCGCTGCTGTGGTACTGGAAAGGCAACATCTGGCAGGCTACCCGGATTGCCAGCGCCATCGGGTCCGGGTTTGGAGTGTTGTTGATCGCTTACGGCGTGTACCGGCTGCTGTTTTTCGGAGACTTTATCGGAGCGGTCTGGCTGTTTCTGATTGGAATGTTTCTGCGGTCGGTCGCCCAGGGTTCTTACCAGCAGCTTATCATCCAGAGGATGCTGGAAGGCGAGTCCATCCGCCAGTTTATGAACACTAACCCCGTCACCGTGTCGCCCGCAATTTCGCTTCAAGACCTGGTTGACAATTATGTTTACAAGTACCACTACAAGATGTTTCCCGTGGTCAATGAATCCAATCGTCTGCTGGGCTGCATTACCACCAAAGAGGTGAAGCAGGTCCCTCGCGATGAGTGGGCGCAGAACAGTGTGCAGGCTGTGATGCGCGCCACCTGCGCCGAAGATACGGTGACGACTGACACGGATGCTGTCAAGGCCCTTGCCCAGATGAAGAAAACCCAGAACAGCCGATTGATGGTGGTTGATAACGGCCGCCTTGCCGGAGTCTTGACGCTGAAGGACCTGCTGAACTTCCTTTCCACCAAGCTTGAGTTGGAATCGGGATCATCGGAGATTCCTTCCAATTTCCGCGTGTGAGAGGCTTCCTTCAAGCGCTGGAGCAAAAATCTGCGCTTGGCGGTTGGGCTGCCGGGCCGCCCGCGGTCGAACAAAAGCTTTCTCAAAAACACGCGCCTGCCTTATAGTAAACAGCCATCCGATTTCCGAAAGGAGAAACTATGCGTCTGCTGTGGACACTTCTGGCATTACTGCTGCTCCAATACTTCCCGCTCTGCACAAGCCTTAGCGCCCAACTGGTGCAGGGTTTTAATCCGCCCACGGCAGGCTGCTGCCTGACGGGCGCCGCTGAGAAGCTCGCCAGCGAACTGCAGGACTGGAACCAGCTCGGCCGGTACCATCAGGACAACCTGCGCCTGGAAGCCCAGCCGCGCGTGCCAGGGCGCGTGGTGTTTCTGGGCGATTCCATCACGGATGGCTGGAAGCTGGATAGGTTCTTCCCCGGCAAGCCCTATGTCAACCGCGGCATCAGCGGCCAGACCACGCCCCAGATGCTGGTGCGGATGTATCCGGATGTCATTGACCTCCAGCCAGACGTGGTCATCCTGCTGGCCGGCACCAATGATGTGGCGGGCAACACCGGCCCTGAAACGGCCAGGATGATCGAAGAGAATTACAAAGCCATCACGGAGCTTGCAGAAGCGCACCACATCAAGGTGGTCCTCTGCTCGCTGACGCCAGTCAGCGATTACACCGGGCATCCGCAAACCGCGCGACGGCCTCCTGCACAGATTCTGGAATTGAACTCCTGGATCAAGACTTACGCCGCCCGGGCGAATGCCACTTTCGCGGATTACTATTCGGCGCTGGTGGACAGCAAGGGAATGTTGAAAGATGGCTACTCGAATGACGGCCTGCATCCGAATGACCGCGGCTATGCATTGCTCGCGCCTGTTGCCACTGCGGCCATTGAGAAAGCCTTACACGAAAAGTAGTGAAACCGGCGCGCGCCGGGAGGGAGGTCACCGTGTCCCGACTCGGTAAAGGCCGGAGCCATGCGGGGCGATCCGGGCCGAGAACTGCTTGTCAAAGCTCCCCAGAGTCTCCTTTTTCCAGAGGTCGCGGACGGGCATTTTTCCGGCCAGGCCCAATTCGCGCCACGACACGGTGATTTCCTCTGGTGACTCGCCCAGATTGAAAAGCGCAACATACTTCTGTCTTGTACGAGGGATGTCCGCAATCCAGGCAATCTGATTTCCGCGCGTAAACAGCAGGCGATTGCCGGAGCTATGCTGGTCCACCGCGATCACCTCCTGATTGGTCAGGAGGGAGCGGGTAAAAGGATCGAGCGTGGGCAGGTCGCCGCCCATCATCAGCGGTGAACGGAATATCGACCAGAGAGTCATCAGCGTGATCTGTTCGTCGTGGGCCAGTCGCGACAGCCGTGGGCCGTCATCAAAGCCGCGCAGCCGCAGCAGCCCCAGAGGAAGCATATCGGCGTCCGGCCAGTGGTTGGGCCCGATGTGGGGCGCCCAGAGTCGGCAGTATCCGAACTGGTTTCGCACTTCCGGCCAGTTGTCCCACATGTCGTCGGAGATGCGCCACATCTGCGAATATTTTTCCACGTGTGCGGCCTGGCCCAGAGGCGTAGGGCCGGGCGAAAGGCTCAGCACCATGGGCCTGCCGGAGCGGGTCATGGCCGCGCGAAGCGCCTCGATTTCCGGCGCATGGTACACCTCCCCATAAGGATTGCTGGCGCGGCTCATATCGTCTGCCTTGATGAAGTCCACACCCCACGAAGCGTAAAGTGCCGCGAGCGAATTGTAGTAGGCCTGACCCGCAGGTTTTGAAACGTCAACCCCGTACATTGCTTGCGACCAGGAGCAGGTGTTCAGCAGGTTGGCAACGTCTTTGGCGTGCGCTTTGGTCCCGAGGATGGGAAGGTTCTGCTCGACGGCGGCGCGGGGGATGCCGCGCATGATGTGGATGCCGAACTTGAGTCCCAGCGAATGAACATAATCCGCAAGGGGCTTGAATCCCTGCCTATCTGCCGCGGAGGGGAAACGATTGGTTGTGGGCAGCAGGCGGCCGTATTCATCCATCGTCGGTGTGCCGCTGGCGCGACCGCTGGGATAGTACCAGTAATAATCCACAACCGCGTACTTCCAGCCATAGACCGCCAGATGGTCCGCCAGGTAGCGCGCATTGGCCTTCACCTGCTGCTCGTTGACATCCCCGCCGTAGCTATCATAGCTGTTCCATCCCATGGGCGGCGTGGGGGCGAGCTCGGCGGAAGGCTCCTTCGGTTTCTGCCCTGCCGCAACGCGTCCATCACCGGATGGCAGCAGTCCCGCGCCGACGACCATAACCGCAGCAAACAGCAGGACGCAGAGATTTCGAATTGGATTACTCATGGCGCCTCCCATTACCATTCAGGCGGCCAATTAAAGCACCATCCTGAACGTAACGCAAGCTGGCCTTGACTTTCGCGGGCAAGATCATGAGCGCAAAGGCTCCCGGCGCAGCGCGGGTTGATCGTCAGCGGTATGGAGCTTACCACCGGCGCGCTTCAAGCAAAAATTTTGCAACTTTTTGACGCACTGCTGGCGCATCCGGCCCGGAAGGTAGTATCCTGTGCTTAGGCGTGATCGCGGCGGGAACGGTTTATTTTCGTTTCCAGGCGTTGTCTGTGCAACCAGCGACATCAGGGGGCTGTCACTCGGTTTAAGAAGCGAAAAGTGAACCGCGGTTCCCCATTTTTCTCCTGATGATTTCCCGCCCGGGAAACGCCAGGAACGGCGCAACGATAGCGCCGAAGAGTGGGTACGGGTATGAAATACCGTGAGCCTTTCGGTCTGTTATCCTTCCTCCATTTGCTGTCTGCCAGCCAACCGACGTTCGGCAAACAAAATTTCCGAAGCAGAAATCGAGACTGGTGTTGTGCCCTGCTGGCGGCCGTTGTTGCCGTTCTGCTTCTCGTTCCTGCGCCTTTGTTGGCGAAGGAGGAAACAGAAGACCACCTTGATCAGTTGGGACGCATCCTGCTGATCCGCGGACTGGACCGTGAAATTGCCGTAGCCAAGGTGATGCTGCCACGCGGAAAGCACGGCGTATATATCAATGACCAGGGCAAGCTCGACATGGACCGGGCGGAAAAAGAGCTCCGCAGCAACGGCGCTGCAATCCAGCCGGGAATACCGGTCGAAATCACCCAGATCAAGTTTTCAGCGCATGATGTAGTTTTCGAGATCAACAACGGCGGAAAGAATCGCAAGAAATGGTACCAGCACATTCAGATCGGGATGGGCGGCCCCGGCGACATGATGCAGCCCGTTGTTCAACAGCAACAGCAAAACCCGATCGCCTACGGGTCTTCCATCACCCTGACGTTTAAGGGTGAAAAGGTCCCGGATCTGAGCGTGGATGATGCCAAGAAGCTGCTGAGCGCGGCCCTCGATTTTAACCGCAAGCTGCCCACGGAACTCTATTCGCCGAAAGTGCCTGAAAAATTCAAAGAGGCCATCAAGAAGCACGAAGTTGTGGTGGGCATGAACCGCGACGCCGTGCTCTCAGCCAAGGGCGCGCCCTTCCGCAAAGTGCGGCAAACCGCCGCAAACGGAGAGGAGACGGAAGACTGGCTCTACGGCCTGCCGCCCCACACCCTATTCGTCACCTTCAACGGCGACACCGTCGTCAAGATCCACCAGTATTAGGTATCTTCAACGTTGTTGGCAGGCTTTTGTTCCTTCTAAACGTCTGCTGGCGCTTAGAGTAGAGGCGTAATATACAATGGTGCCGCGTTTCCTTACAATATCGGGGATCTGGAGACACCTTTGCATTTGCCATGCCCTTAACCAATTCGCTTGACCACCCATGTGCCAGTGTTGTCGTCGCGGAGGTAATACACCCGTGTGGTGTCCATGTCTTTGGGCCACACCTGCTGTAGCTCCCAGCCTTCGGATTGCCCGTTCCAAGCTACGAAAAGTCTGTCTGCCTCGGAAACCACAGCGTCCTTCATAGCCTCGACAAGAAGCTGCCTCAACTCTGAAAGCCTTTCGTTCGGGGCTGCCCATCCCAAAAGAGCGGTGGTTTCTACGTCGATTTTGATCTCGATTTCCAGGTTCTCACCGCTGAGGTCTACCCGGACGCCTGGTAGTCGTTGTTGGCGCTTGCCGACGAATGCCCTGACAGCATTCTGGAGATAAACGCCGAGTTCGTCCAGCGCGGGCGTCAGGAGCCTTTTGCCGCCCCACCCCAATGCCGTAATCCCTAGCACAAATAGAGGCGTGTCCATGCCGGAGCATAGGACCTTGGCGTAAACGCGAGGTCGGAGGTGCTGTGGAAAAGCATTACGCACCGCATCCAGAAGTTCCGGTTCGTCGGCGCTGACGAAATCGAGGCCTAAAGTGATCTGCATCTGCCCCGAGTAGGACGGTGTAGCGTCGTGGGCTCGGGAAGGACGTTTTGCCGGGACGCCTCTCAACATGCCCTCGACGCTGATATCCTCATCGACATCCGGCCAGTGAACTCCCTCGCCGCCTCCGATGATTTCCCAATGCTTTCGCTGATCGGGCGTTGCCTTCGTCAGGCGCCACGACCATTCTAACGGCACACTTACCACCCGGCCATCTAGGAGACGAGCGACAATAGCTTGGCTTGTAACGTCAACCGAAACAATCCTAGGCTCAGTCAGGGTTGCAGTGCTCATTCCATTCCTTCTTGATTTTGCTCAGATTCGATTCGATGAGCTGTCGAATCAGGCTTATCTCCCGTTCCGAGAAGCCGCGACTCCGAGCGAGCTCAACCGGCTCCAGCCAGAACTTACATACCATTTTCTCACGTTGGACGTGAACATGCACCGGTTCGTTGCAATCGAAGCTATAAAAGAAAAATCTATATGGGCCAGGGAGATCTTTGACCGTGGGCATCGCAAAGCAGTATACAATAGCCGACCTGAAGAATGGCGCGACAAAACCTGCGTGGGATCGGTCGTCGATATCTGATACAAGAACCCAGAGTTCAATTGAGAGTTCAATTCAGGATTGTCCGCTGCGGCTTAGCCCAGTAGAGTACCCAGCGTCGATCAGTCCAATTTTTCAGGCGGTGAAGACCCATGGCGGAAAAGGTGAATCGGAGAAGGTTTCTGAAAACGGGTGGCATCATGTCGGCGGGCACTTTCATCTCCGGCGGCGTGCAGGTCCACGCCATGGCCGAACGGCAGGAAGCACCGGCAAGGCCAGTGGCGGCCAACGATCATTTGCAGATTGCCTTGATTGGCGCCGGGGGCCGGGGGCAGTCGGACACGAAAACGGCCGCGCAGGTGCCGGGTGTGAAGGTGAGGGCCGTTGCGGACTGCTACGACGGGCGCCTCGCTCACGCCAAAGAGCTTTGGGGAGCCGACATTCAGACGACGCGCGATTATGCGGAAATTCTGGCACGCAAGGACATTGATGCCGTGATCATCGGCACGCCCGATCATTGGCACATGCGGGCGGCCGTCGATGCCATGAGCGCCGGCAAAGACGTCTATCTTGAAAAGCCCATGATCCATCTCTACTCCGATGGACCCAAAATCATCGAAACGGCGCAGCGCACCGGCCGCATCCTGCAGGTGGGCAGCCAGCGCGTCAGCTCCATGATTTACCGCAAGGCGAAGGAACTGCTGGCCTCAGGCGCCATCGGCAAATTGAACATGGTTACGGCCTGGTGGGACCGCAACTCTTCCATCGGCGCCTGGAATTATTCCGTTCCACTCGACGCCTCTACCGAAACTTGTGACTGGCCGCGCTTCCTCGGCACAGCGCCTAAAATTCCCTGGAACCCCGAACACTTTTTCCAGTGGCGCAAGTGGAAAGCCTATGGCTCGGGCGAAGCCGGAGACCTTTTCGTCCATCTGTTCAGCGGCACCCATTTTGTCGCGGGTGTCAACGGCCCCACGCACGCCGTGGCCACGGGCGGGCTTCGCTTCTGGAACGACGGCCGCGACGTGCCGGACGTGCTGCTGGGCCTGTTCGATTATCCTGAGGGCTTCAACCTGAGCCTGCGCGTCAACTTTGTCGATGGCGGCGCCGAAAGCGAGGGCCTGGTGTTTACGGGTTCGGAAGGCACCATGACCATATACGGAGATGGTGTCGGTCTCTCAAGGGTCCCGCGCGAGAAAGAGCCGGGCTACTCGGTGAATAGTTTCGCCACGGGCATGCAGAAGGAATTTCTGGCCGCCTACCGCAAGAAGTATCCCATCATGCATCCTTCAGGTGACATCCCGCTGGGCGAAGAAAAATACATCGCCCCCGAGGGCTACAACGACACCTACGACCACCTGAAGAATTTCTTCGACGCCGTCCGCGCCCGCCGCCCCGTGGTGGAAGACCCTGTCTTCGGATTCCGCGCCGCCGGGGCGGCCCTGCTCAGCAACCTCAGCTACGACCGCAAAGCCGTCGTCCGCTGGGACCCGGAAAAAATGAAGCTGCTGGGTTAAATGCCCCTGGAGTGCGGCGGCTCGCCGCCGCTTTGCGCGAGGCCCATTCGTTGGCCCCACAATTTTCAGGCTCTTTACGCGGGCACCGTCGCGGGCCGAAGGCGGGAGCAAGCTGCATATTCGTGAGGCGAAAGTCCCAATGGGCGGACCTGACAAGGTTAATAGAACAAAACGTAAACTGATTGAGTGGGCGATCTTCGGAATCGTAGCGGTCGGACTCGTGTTATTCATACGCTGGTTTGCTCCCTGGGTCGTGTTTAGAATTGAGGTCGCTACGGGAGTCGTCAAGATTGTCCCACGACGGCTCGATTCTGTGCTTCGGCGGCGTCTTCGCGAAGAGGAGGATGTGCTGGCCAAAGCGGCTCCGGCTGCGCTTAATGGACCATTAGGAAGTTTTCCCTGTCTGGTGCTATCCGTCGCGGAGGGGATCGTTGAAACGGGGAGTCTAAGTGTTCCTGCGCCTCCGTCCAGAGGGCCAAAACCATCGGGCAGCCCTTTCCGTGACTGCCTGGATCTGGTTCCGGGCGGCCCTCCGGCGAACGCGGTGGAACTCAGTCTGAACGACGTGACGGTGATGTTTGTGCAGACTGACCTCTACTTGCCCGGCGATCCTCCGATCGCGTTTACGCGCGTCGTCCAACGCTACGTAGATTGGAATTCGAATTATCAGGTTTACCTTCCCAATGAGTATCTCACCTATCCAACTGGCCACCGCAGCCCCTACATGGACCAGACTCTCTGGCTTGCTGACAGGAGCGGCGTTCTGTTCAATCGGATTAGCAAAGGCACCGGCTACGCCGAGGCCGTATATAAGTCTCGCAGTACGCGGTCGGAGTTCGACAAGGCGCTCGCCGGCTGGAATGGCAACGGATGGGACTATGATTTGCCCGATGGCAGATCGATTGTCTTTCCCGATTCCTATTATGCCCAGCGACCACAGGAGGGTGCGCTGGTGGGGTTAACTGAACCGTCGGGCGCGAGTCTCACGCTCGAGCGCGACCGCGATGGCAATCTCCACGAGGTCCGCTCCAGCGACGGGCGCTGGATGAAACTTTACTATCGGGGGCCGTTCATAATTTCCATCGAAGATAGCGCTGGAGGAAGAGCCTCCTACAGTTATGACAACCAGAAGCGTCTTTCCCTCTCGACGAACGCCGCGGGCGAAATACTCTCCTACACCTACGATGCTTCGGGTGGCCTGAAGCACGTGGAGAATGTAAAGAAGCATCGATGCGTGCTTTCCGTTCAATACGCCGCTCGCGGGTTTCCCACGTCCATGCAGGTCGATGGTGGGGCCGTCTTCCGGGTTTCCGCCGGATTGCAATTTCGTGATGATCGTGGCCACCAATGGGTTGCAGAATGCACCGAGTTCACGGATAGCGGGTGCCAGTATCAGGTCCTGACCAAGTGACCAATCCCCCTCCATAACTGACGGCAGATATCCTCTTCCTGTGGGCACAGTCGCGGGCCGAAGGTGGGGGCGCCCCCGCACTGCGAGAACGGCTTCGCGATACGCGGGTGGCGCAGATGCTCGCCTTGCAGTATCTGCGGTCTCGCGGGGCGAGGGGCTATTGCTGGTGTCCATTCCAGTCGGCCCATTGCTATGTTCGAGGTATCTTCCAAAAACCATCTCCAACCTGACGATGGCCCGTCGCCGCCATAACTGCGGCTCCTGCACCGCACGTCGCAAACCCTCTCAGCTTCGCTGAACGCAGATATCAAAACTCGATATCTGCGCCACCCCGGCCCAACGTGGCCCATCCAAGGCTGCTGCTTTTTCTTCCAAAGGTCGAAGCTTCAGCTCCGACATTTGACAGGCCGCTCCGGCCAAAGGCTTCAGCCGCTGAAGCAATCATCGGGAAAGTCTACAGCACTGACCCGCCGCTCCTGACTTCAGGCTCCTGGCTCCTGACTTCCAGCCTCTCCCCGCCGATTTTGCTTGACTTTCGTCGGCTAGTATGATAGCCTCCAATAACTGCTTCCCGGTAAGGCGCGGGACCGGGGCATGTCTTGCAAAGCCTGCGAAGTTAAACAGCGAAGGTTCGGTGCAGGATCAGGGAATGAGGCGTGGTGTTTGCAGCGCGCGATCCATCATTGGCCCGGCGGTCTTCTCAGTGGCGGGTGACGAATGGGCGCCGGTAAAGTAGGAACTTTGCGAGCTAAACCAAGGCCATTTTCCCTGCCAATTGTTGGGAGCAAAAACAAAAAAGAATACCTTTTTTGAAAAACGAACCGGAGAGGTTGTTGAAAACAAAGAGAAATGGACAAAAAACAAACCGGAACAAACCGGAAAACGAAGCGGAGAAGTTGTTGAAAACAGGTAGCTGTGGAAAAAACAAACCGGAACAAACCTAAAAACAAAGCTACCGATCTTGCTGAAAATACAAGCCAGCGAAAAAACAGCCGAACGCAATTGGTAATGGAGTTGTTGGTTTTGATTTTGTGTCACAGCCGTCGTGGTCCCGCCCATGCGAGGGGACCCGTGGACCCCAATTTGACTTAACTCCAGCCAGTGATTAAAATCGAATGTTTATCCAAACGTGAAAATTTCCTGTTGAGGGGGTTGCGAATGGCAGTGAAGGTAGGCATCAACGGTTTCGGCCGGATTGGGCGCAACGTGTTTCGTTCCGCGCTGAACGACCCAAACATTCAAGTGGTTGCGGTCAATGATATTACAGATCCAAAAACTCTGGCCCACCTGCTGAAGTATGATTCGGTGCTGGGGAACCTCGACACAGAAGTGACGAGCGGCGAGGATTCCATTACCGTGGGCGGGAAGACCATCAAGGTTTTCAAGGTGAAGGACCCTGCGCAGCTTGACTGGTCCTCGCTGGGCGCGCGGATCGTGGTGGAATCCACGGGGCTGTTTACCAAGGCCGAGGACGCCAGCAAGCATCTTCACGGAACCGTCAAGAAGGTGATCATCAGCGCGCCGGCCAAGGGCGAAGACATCACCATCGTTCTGGGCGTGAATGAAAAGAGTTACGACCCTGCCCGGCACAACATTATTTCCAACGCCTCCTGCACCACCAACTGCCTGGCGCCTGCTGCCAAAGTTGTGGACGAGAATTTCGGCATTAAGAAGGGCGCCATGACCACCGTCCACTCCTACACCAATGACCAGAATATTCTGGACCTGCCGCACAAGGACCTGCGCCGCGCCCGTGCCGCCGCCCTCTCCATCATTCCCACCACCACCGGAGCGGCCAAAGCCGTGGGACTGGTGCTGCCGCAGTTGCAGGGCAAGCTCGACGGCTACGCGATGCGCGTGCCCACCCCCAACGTTTCACTGGTTGACCTGGTTGCCGTGCTGAATAAGCCAACCACCACCGAGGAACTCAATGCCGCGTTCAAGAAGGCGGCCGATGGCCCACTGAAGGGGATTCTCCAATACTCGGAGGAGCCGCTGGTTTCCGTTGATTTCCGCGGAAATCCGCACTCATCGATCATTGATGCCCCATTCTGCAAGGTGATTGATGGCGATCTGGCGAAAGTCACCGCCTGGTACGACAACGAGTGGGGATATTCCTGCCGCGTTCGCGACCTGGTCAACTACGTCGCAAAGACACTGTAGGCATCACGCAGAAGCCCGGAGCAGGAAGGCAGAAGCCGGAAGTTTCTGCCTTCTGCTTTCTGCCTTCTGCCTACTGTTTTTAACAAGGAGTGACGACTGATGTCGAAACTGTCGATTCGCGATGTTGATCTGAAAGGCAGAGTGGTGTTCATGCGGGTTGACTTCAACGTGCCGCTCGACGACCAGGGAGAGATTACTGACGACACACGGATCCGCGCCAGCCTACCGAGCATCCGGTTGGCGGTTGACCGCGGGGCGAAGCTGGTGTTGGCATCTCACCTCGGCAGGCCCAAAGGAAAAGTGAATCCGAAGATGAGCCTGCAGCCGGCCGCCGAGCGCCTGGCCGCGCTGCTGAATAAACCGGTCAGCTTTGCCTCGGACTGCGTCGGCCCGCAGGCGGACAAGCAGGAGGAGGAATTGAAGCAAGGCGGCGTTGTCCTGCTTGAGAACCTGCGTTTCCACAAGGAAGAGGAAGCCAACGACCCGGAATTTGCCAAGCAACTGGCCGTCAAAGCTGAAGTTTACATCAATGACGCATTCGGCTCCGCGCACCGCGCGCACGCTTCCACGGAAGGCATCACCCACTACGTTCCCGTGAAAGCGGCGGGCCTGCTGATGGAAAAGGAACTCGAATATCTTGGCAAAGCCCTCGACAACCCGTTGCACCCGTACGTGGCCATTGTGGGCGGCGCCAAGGTTTCTGACAAGATCAAGTTCCTGCAGAACCTGATGGGCTTTGCCGACACCGTCCTGATCGGCGGGGCCATGGCCTACACTTTTCTCAAATCGCAGGGCGTGGAGGTGGGCCTGTCAAAATTTGAGGCCGACAAACTTGACCTGGCGAAGGAACTGCTGCAACAGGCCAAAGAGAAGAAGGTGAACTTCCGTTTGCCCCAGGACCACGTTGTAGCCGATAAGCTGGACGCCTCGGCCAAAGCTGAGACGGTCAACTCCGCCGGCATTCCCGCTGACCGCCTGGGCGTTGACATCGGACCGAAAACGAGAGCGGATTACGCCTCCGAGATCAAAAAAGCCAAAATGATCATCTGGAACGGCCCCATGGGCGTGTTTGAGATTGACCAGTTTGCGCAGGGCACCATGGAAGTGGCGCGCGCCGTTGCCGGATCCGGAGCGGTATCAATTGTTGGCGGCGGGGATTCCGTGGCGGCGGTCCACAAGGCCGGCATCGAAGATAGGATCACGCACATCTCGACCGGCGGCGGCGCTTCACTCGAGTTCCTGTCAGGGCTCAAGCTGCCCGGCGTCGAAGCCCTGCCGGAAAAGCAGTAGGCAGAAGGCAGAGGGCAGCAGGCAGTCGGCGGAAGGCAATAGCCAGTTGGCGGCGGGGACAAATGAGCCGTTACGAAATCGACTTTCTTCCGGACAACACGGACGGAGCGCTGCTCGATGAGCTAAGGCGAATTGCAGAATTGCTGCCGCGAGATGAGCCGCTGACAAAAACCGCCTTTAGGCGATTCGGCGCGAAGGTATCGGCAAAAACGCTCTCTCGGAGATTCGGCGGTTGGAAGCAGGCACTTCAAAAGGCGGGACTGGAACATCTCTACGTCGGTCAGCCAATTTGCGAAAAGACGAAGCGATCCAGAAGCCGAGCATTCAGTCCGACCGCCGAGAAGTACTCGCGGGCCTCAGATTCAAAGCTTTCATGCGGGACCGATTTCGTTGCGTTGCTTGCGGCAGAAGTCCGGCTTCGCACCTGAATATCGTTCTACACGCCGATTATATCCTGGCAGTTGCAAACGGAGAAAAATTACGTTAGATAATCTCCAAATTCTTTGCCACGATTGCAACCTTGGGAGGGGACGGGCAATCGTCCCATGAAGTCTCTTCCTGAAGCGCAAGTGCACGCGCGTGAAGGCGATAGGAGATCTGGACATGAGCAGCACTGACTTGCCCAGGGTGGTTCGCTGACCCATTAGGCAGTTTTTTAGAAGGCGGAGTGGGATGCGAGCGTCAATCGACGGGAACCTAATTGTACGCGGCCACAGAGACCTGAAGGTGTATCAGGTCGCCTTTAATCTGGCCAGGGAGATTTTCAGGTTGTCGAAAAGGTTTCCCGAAGACGAGCGCTATTCACTCACGAGCCAGATTCGCCGTTCCTCGCGCAGCGTGGCGGCGAACATCGCGGAAGGTTATCGTAAGCGCCGATACCCTAACATGTTTCTCAGTAAGATGACGGATTGTGATGCCGAGGCGACGGAAACACAGGTGTGGCTGGACTTCGCGCTGGACTGTGGATATTTGCTCGATGCGGATCACAAACGCCTTTCAGTCGCCTACGAGGAATTAGGGAGAATGCTGGGTGGCATAATGGCTAACCCACAGAAGTTTACACCGAGGTGAGTAACTCCTGCCGGAGTCGGGCAGTGAGGGTACCGCGCACTGTCGAGTGTTGACTGCTTTCTGCCTACTGCTTACTGCTGACTGCCTACTCACGGCAGATGGAGATGGAAGCGACATGCGGAGACCTGTAATTGCTGGCAACTGGAAGATGTACAAGACGCGCGGAGAGGCTGCCGCGTTCATCGAAGGGCTCAAGCCAGGCATCGCGGGAGTTCATCACTGCGACGTGGTGGTGGCTCCCCCTTTTACCGCTCTGGCCGCCGCCGCCGAGGCCGCCAGGGGAAGCGGGATCGGAGTGGCTGCCCAGGACGTCCACTGGGACGCCGAAGGGGCGCACACCGGCGATGTCGCTCCGGGAATGCTGGTGGACGCCGGCTGCTCGCATGTGATCATCGGCCACTCCGAGCGGCGGCAGGACCACGGCGAAACCGACGAGCAGGTGAACCGCAAGCTCAAGGCCGCGCTCGCTGCGGGATTGACTCCCATTGTCTGCGTTGGTGAAACGCTGGATGAGCGCGAAAGCAATGAGACGCAGCAGGTGCTCGAACGCCAGTTTCAGCGCGGCTTCGCCGGGTTGACCCCCTCTGAGTTTTCCCGTATCATTGTGGCTTATGAGCCCGTGTGGGCGATTGGGACCGGCCGCACCGCTACTCCCGAGCAGGCACAGGAAAGCCATGCATATTTGCGTGGACTGGCGCATGGGCAGTTTGGCGAAGATCAGGCCCAGCGCGTGAGGGTCCTTTATGGCGGAAGCGTCAAGCCCGAGAACATTAAAGGGCTGATGGCCCAGCCCGATATCGATGGGGCGCTGGTGGGCGGCGCAAGCCTCAAAGTTGATTCCTTCGCGGCGATTATCAATTATCCCTCGGCCTGAAAACGTGCCCTGCGGCGCGCAGTTTGAAAGGGAGTTTTTTATGGACTTTGCAGTTACGGCCCTCCAGGTTATTTCGAGCATCCTGCTGATCGTTGTCGTCCTGATCCAGGGCGGAGAGAACGTGGATATGGCGGCGGCCTTTGGCGGCTCAAGCCAGGCGGCTTTTGGTCCCCGCGGGGCGGTGACGACCCTGGCCAAGATCACCTGGGTGCTGGGCTTCATTTTCATGGCGACTTCGATAACGCTGGCGATCTGGGCTACGAAAGCGACATCAAACTCGGTGATGCAAAACGCGCCGGCCCAGACCCATACCGCCCCGGCTGTCCCAATCGCACCGGCGGCGCCAGCCAAGAAGTGAGGAAAAGGAACGGCCTACACGACGCCATGCGTTCTCAGCATGGGTCAATCAAATTTGCCTCCCATGCGGAAGTGGCGGAATTGGCAGACGCACCAGCTTGAGGGGCTGGCGGTCGCGAGACCGTGGGGGTTCGAGTCCCCCCTTCCGCACCATACCTCGCGATGATCTTATTTCCTGACCCAAGTCTGGACTACGGCGTTGCGCCTCATCGGCGGCGTTTCCGTTCTTGCTTGCGTTAATGCTGGAATGCTGCAACGTAGGCAAACGGCGGATCAATCATGGCCACTTTGCGTCGGTTACTCCCTGAGCTTCCCAGAACTTCGCGAAGGCGGTGAGGTCTCCGATCCACAGGTCCAGACCCTGGTTCTGAATTTCGGCGAGAAGCTGCTGAATAACCTGGAAGCGCGCAGTGGTGTCGATGGGATGAAGCAGCAGGACGGTGGGCGCGTTGTTGTCATAGTTGAACTTGATGACCTTCATCCAGGCATCGACATACTGGCTGACCGTTGTTGTGTCGAGGCCCGTAAGACCGGCCGCCGGCGATGCATCGTCTGAAATGGACATGGGATATTCCATCACGCGGTAGGTGGTTACAGTGGCTGGGGTGGTAGTGGTGTCCAGGGTGAAGGTTACAAACGGAAACGCTCCCCGCGCAAGGTCGTTGAGATAGCTCAGGTCCCGCCGGTAGCCGGCGGCTGAAAGCCCCTGGAGGAACGTGGGAGGAATCTCGGTGTAGCCCGCGCGGAAAGCCGTAATGGGAACGTTGAAGTCATTTTCGAGCAGCCACTTGCTGACTCCGGCTTCTCCGATAACGCTCATTCCGGTGGTGCAGCAATACGGCGTGGAAGAGATGAAGTTAAACATAGGCTGGTAATTTGCGGCGGTCTCCGATGGCGGGTCGGTCAGGCTGTAGATGGCCGTTTGGAAGTCAGGGAAATGCCCGAAACTGTGGCTCTGGACGTCGAATCCATGATCGAGCGCGTATTGGATGTCCTCATGTCCGGCGGCGCTATACATTCCACCGATCCAGCCGTTGTCGTAGGGACTCGTGGTAAACAGGTACGTCGACTTGAAGCCCAGGCTGTTTTCCAAATCAACACCGGCAGGAACGTTCTGGTAAGACACGATGGCGTCCACATCATGGGTGATGATCAGCGCAGCATGATGGCCGCCCGGCGCCCACTGGCGTTCCTGCGGAGCGGCCGCGTAGGCTTCATAGGTGGCGCGCATCATCAGCCGGCAGTTATCCGCGTCCGGAACGATGGCATTAACGCCCTGCGGCCCGGTGTCGTTGCCGAGCTGCAGCTCCGGCAACTCGATCAGCGGCCGGAGCCGCCATCCGAACACGTATGCCCGCCCCGATCCGATGTTGCACTTCAAAACGGCGGCGTCGCCTGTGCTCCACGTGGCCAGCGTCGTGCACGAGCTGCTGGAGTAACCGCGCGTAACATCGCTGGCAGGGAAGAAGGGCGCCCAGTTGATCTCCTCTGGCGCATCAATGTACTTCAGCAGGGGATCGTTCTGAGCTGTGTCGAAGCTGAGCGGGCGTTGCTCATCCGCCAGGTTGATGTAGTCATTCGGTGGTGAAGAAATGCCGAGCGCCGCCAACAGGCCGCTGACATTCGGTTCCCAAAGGTAAAGCGTTCCCCCGCCATTGACGTAGCTGGTGAGGTTGCTGGTGTCCGTGGGCGACAGGGCTAACGCAGTGTTCAGGACGCCTGCCACTACCAGGAAGGGGTTCGCCGCGGCGATGGCGAAGTCGGTGGTATCGATGTTGGGTATGCCCATCTCCGTAAGCAGGTGGTCGGCGCTGAGCACGTCTTCGGAATCTCCCTCATTGTCCTTTGACGTCCAGTCGAGCACGGAAACCAGGGTCCCATTGTGAGGAACCTGCGGGAGTGGCGGCGGAGGACCGCCAAGGACGCTGCCGGCGCCGCTTCGAGGATATCCGGACCACACGGTCAGGTTCAGTGAAGTGGAGGTGCCGCCACCGGGAGCCGGAGTCGCTGCCGTAATGCTGAACGTGCCGGTTGAAACCAGCAGGGAAGAAGGAACCGTGGCGGTCAGTTGCGTTTCGCTTACAAACGCTGTGGCCAGCGCCGTAGCGCCGAAGTAGACGACCGACTGAGCGGTAAAGCCCGTCCCGTCCACGGCAAGTGCAGTGTCGGGACCGCCGGCAGTGGCGGCATCCGGTGAAATGGAATAAAGCGCTGGACCAGGATTCACAACGGTTACCACGGCGCCGGCGGACTGGGTTGGATCTGCCGCGCTGGTTGCCGTCACGCTGACTGTGTTCGGCGATGGAGGTCTTGCCGGGGCCGTATACAGCCCCGTTGAGGCCACGGTCCCGACGGTGCTGTTCCCCCCTGCCACCCCGCTCACCTTCCAGGTAACGTTCTTGTTGGACGAACCGGTTATGGTTGCGGTGAAGGTGACCGTCTGGCCGTCGAGCAATGTAGCGTTGCCCGGAGATATGGATATACTGACCGCAGGAGCCGGTGCTAAAGCCGCGCTTCCGCCGCCGCAACCTTCAGAAAGCACAGCAAGGAATACCAGGAAGATGACGGACGTAGATCTCCAGAGATGTAACAAGACTTCTCCCCGCCGTGCTGTCCCGCCGGACGAAATTAGCTCTGCGCCTGCTGGAACGCGGCACGGCCGCGCCGCCAGAAGATTCTGGCTGACAGGCTGCCGTTCTGGTAATCGGCGATTTTCCTGCTCGGGTTTAACCGGGAGTGGCGGGAACAGAGAGCCGTCAGCTCGGCTGGCGGAGGGACGATCGCGGCGAGCGACTTGTGAGGCGTCTTCAACTCCGGTTTCACGAAGAGCGGCTTGAACGGAACCAGTCTACGGTTTTACGCAGCCCTTCCTCAAACCGCACGCCTGGCTCGTAGCTCAGCAGTTGGCGCGCCAAAGAAATATCAGCATGCGAATGCTGAACATCTCCCGCGCGCACCGGGCCATAGTGCGGCGTGACCTGGCGATCGAAAATCCTGTTCAGGATTTTGATGGTTTCATTCAGCGTGTGGCGCTCCCCGGTCCCTACGTTGATCACCTGGCCGGACGCCTTGGGGGCCGTACAGGCGCGCAGCGTGGCGTCAACAGCGTTGGCAATGTAGGTGAAGTCGCGGGACTGCTCGCCGTCTCCCAGAATGGTGGGAGTGTTCCCGTTCACGTAGGCGGCGATGAACAGTGACAGCACTCCGGAGTAAGCCGAGTCCGGGCTCTGGTGAGGGCCGAAGATATTGAAGTAGCGAAGCGACACGGTCTCGAGGCCATAGACCTGCGCAAAGATTTTGCAGTAATACTCGCCCGCTAGTTTGGTCAGTGCGTAGGGTGAAAGCGGGCGAGGTTCCTGCGACTCCACGCGGGGCAGCGCAGGATGGTCGCCGTATGCGGCGGACGATGCCGAAAACACCACCCTCTTTGCCCCGGCGTCGCGCGCTGCCAGCAGGACATTCAGGGTGCCGTCAATGTTGACAGCGTTGGACGTCAGCGGGTCCTCAACCGAGCGCGGCACCGAGGGAATGGCCGCCAGATGGATGATGTAGTCCACACCCTCGAAATCAGGGCGAATGCTTTCAAGGTTCCGGATGTCCGCCTGGTGCCACTCGATCTTTTCCCTGACCGACGCGAGGTTTTCGATGTGGCCGGTGGCCAGATTATCCAGGACGCGGACTGTCTCACCGCGCCGCACAAGCTCACCGATAACGTTCGAGCCTATAAAGCCTGCTCCGCCGGTAACCAGATACGTGGACATTGTTTCAACTCCAATCGTTTAGGCAAGATTCGAATGTGAATAGTCTTTACCGTTGTTTTGCGAAACACTTTACATAAATTCTAATGTTGGACTAATCTCCAGCATCGAAAAAGAAATAGAATGGATGGGTCAGTCCAGATTCGACGCAGTGTTCCCGGGTGCTCCGTAACGGATGATCCCCAGCCGTGTTCAACTTGAATTCTTATGAGCCCTCGCCAAACCTCGCAACACTTTACAAATGCCCGCATCACGAACTTTTACTATTCTTTTGTTTTCCTGCCGCCAGAGAAGCGGGCGGCGATTGAGGCTGTCTACGCCTTCGCCCGGCGCAGCGACGATGTGTCCGACAGCAACCTTCCTGTAGAAGAAGCCCGCCGACAGCTTGAACTCTGCCGGCAGGACCTGGATCGCTGCTACGGGGCCGGCGGTCTTCCCGGCAATGAGCTTGGCCCCGAACTTGCTGCGCTTGCCCGTGCCGTCAATCGATTCCAGATTCCCCGGGAACATTTCGAGGAACTGCTGCGTGGGATTGAGATGGACCTCAGCCCGCAGCGCTACCGCACCTTCGAGGAGCTTTCACTCTATTGCTATCGCGTGGCCTCCACGATCGGCCTCATCTCCATCGAGATTTTCGGCTACAGGAACCTTCTAACCCGTAAGTATGCTGCAAACCTGGGAATGGCGCTCCAGCTTGTTAACATTCTGCGCGATCTTCAAAGCGACGCGCGGCGTCAACGTGTCTATCTTCCTGAAGCAGATCTCGAACGCTTTGGAGTGCCTCCCCGGTCCTTTCTGGATGGCAAACCCGGCGGCAGATTTACCGAACTGATGGAGTTCGAAGCCGAACGAGCGCGCCGCTATTTTTCCCTGGCGCGGCAAACTCTGGCCCCCGAGGACCGCCGGTCAATGGTAATTGCGGAAATCATGGGAGCTGTCTATTGGCGAATACTCACCCGCATCAAGGCCAGAAATTATAACGTTTTTGGAAAACGAGTGCGGCTGCCACGGCCGCTGAAGTTCTGGATTGCCCTTTCCGTCTTCTGCGGACGACGCGGCTATCGGCCTTAGCAACAACAGGTCTGCGCCACCTTTTATCCATACGAACCCACCCCAATCCTCGCGCCCTCGTTTTTCTGTTCGTGCCCTCCACGGGAAATGATTTCCTGGACCGCATAAGTGGCTTTCTGTTGCGATTCAAAATATGTTCGCGTAACCATCTCGCCAACCAGCCCTACCGAAAGGAGCTGGATGCCACTCAGAATCAGCAAGACCGCCAGGAACAGCAATGGCCCGTGCTGCAGCATAACCGACTGGCCGAGAAAGACTTTCTTGAAGGCCAGGAAAAATCCGATCAGGGTCCCCAGCCCGGTGCTTGCGAAGCCAACCAACCCAAAGAACTGCAGCGGTCGCGTGGAATATTCCAGAAGAAACTTGATGCTGATCAGGTCGATGATCACCCGGATCGTCCGCGAGATCCCATAGTTCGATTTCCCGTTCGTTCGCGGGATATTTTTGATCGGAATTTCAGCGATCCGGGCGCCAAAAGAGCTGGCCAGCGCCGGTATAAACCGGTGATGGTCGCCATAAAGCCGCATGTGCTGAAGTATCTCGCGCCGGTAGGCCTTGAACGTGGTGCCGAAGTCGTGGATGTCCACTCCAGACAACCTGGCCATCAGCCAATTTGCAATTCGGCTGGGAAGGCGCCGAGTCAGCCAGGTGTCCATCCTCTTCACTCGCCATCCGCTCACCAGGTCGTAGCCCTCGTTGATCTTGGAGATAAATTGCGGAATTTCTGCCGGGTCGTGCTGCAGGTCGCCATCGAGCGAAATGATCACTTCGCCTTCAGCATAATCAAATCCCGCCTGTAATGCCGTGGTCTGGCCGAAGTTTCTGCGAAGGCGGACAGCGGTCACGCGCCTGTCGTTGGCGCAGATCTCGCGGAGCAAATCGCAGGTCTTATCGGAACTGCCATCATCTACGAAGACGACCTGGTAAGTGTCTCCCACCGCATCCATGATTTCCACTACCTTCATATAGAGCAGCCGAAGGTTTTCTTCTTCGTTAAACAGTGGAATCACGACTGAATATCGTGCCGTTCTCTGTTTCTCCATCAAGACCCTCCTCCACGGCTGTGCGCAGGACTAAAACCACTATGTTAACCCCTTGGGATGCTTTCGCGCAGCCGTTCGTTGCATTTCCGGGTCGCCGGGTCCACGGCCGGAAGCAGCTTGTCGTAGGAAATCAACTCAATTCCCATCTCAGCCACAAGGCCGCGGATGTGCTGGCTGGTGAGGGCTGCAAGCTCCGTTTCCCTCTCGGCGCGGAGCCGGGTGCGCGTTTTCAGGAGTGCCTCGTCCAAGTAGCCCGGATGGCACATCAATTCACTAGTTCCCCTCGGCAGCCCCCGGAGAAGTGTGCCCAGTGTGTTGGTGTTCAGGAAGCCTGTCTGGCTGAGGCCATAGAAACGTTCCGTCCGATGCAGCCCCGCTCCTCTTATCTTTTTCGTCTGGAACGCAGCGAGCGTGGAGAGTGCCCGGCCCAGAACGTATTGCCTGGTCATGCGCATCCACCCACGACGCCGGCGGAGCAGGGGGCCCAGTGCGCTCCAAGCTGGCTCAATGGGGCAGCGGATGCAGCCGATCCCATACTCCCGCGCGAGCTTTACCACGATGCTGAAGACGGGAGGGCCCAAGTGGACGTGTTTGTGGCTATCCAGGTGAGTGATGCGGATCCCGGCCGAGGCAACCTTGTCAATCTGGCTTCGCAGCTCTGTTTCTATATCGGCAAGCCTGACACGGCGCCTCAGAATTTGTCGTATCAGGACGCCCGGGCTGGGATAAAAGGAACTCTCGGAAGTGACAATCGAAGGAACCCTGGAAGGCAGGGAGACCGGGCGGCCTTGCGTCAGATTCAGGTGGACGCCGATGCCCAGGGCTGGTGCAGTTGAACGCGCTGCCACGGCGGAATCGAACGCCATGCCGTTGGCCATCAGCGTCGTGCTGGTGATGATGCCATTGTTGTGGCCGTCCAGTATTGCCCGGTTGATGCCCTCCGTAAGGCCAAAATCGTCCGCGTTCACGATCAGCTTCTTCATTTAGACGCCGTCATAACGGAGGAGCTTTTCTGTGGCTCTTTCTTCAGTGCCATTGAATAGTGGCTCACCAGCACGAGTCCAATAGCGACCCAGAATAGAGTGCGGATCTTCCGGATGATCGCCAGCGATACTCCTTCGACCGCGCCGAACCCCACCGTTCTGAGCACTAATGCTGCACCACCTTCGTCTACGCCAATCCGCAAGGGGACGAATGCGAAGAACAGATTCACAACACGGTTGACGGTCTCAACCATGAAGGCGGCGAACAACGATGTGCGATGCACCGTAAGGCCCAGAATGATCCATGCCTCGATCACCCCGGCGCAGATGGAAAGAATCTCCAGCATCAGCATCAGTGCCACAGAAGCTCTATGGGCGTGCCAGAAATTGTAGACGTTCTCTTCAAACCGGGCCACCTTCTCCCGTCGATCCTGGAGACGGCCCACCCAGCGCCAGTTCAGCTTGTTCAGCCCGTCGAGCGACCTGCTGACCAGGCGATATCGCTTCTTGACAATGAGTACAACCAGGGAGCCTGCAAGGAGCAGGCCCACAAGGGCTGTCAGGATGACTGCTCGAATCGAAGAATGGAGGGGAAACTCCGTGATGAACAGTAAAAGGCCGCTTACTACAAACAGCCCTACGGCGAAGCTGTAAGCAAGGTTCTCAACAACAATTGAGGATGCGCTGTGCTCGGCGGTGACTTGTCTTGAGAGGGCGACACCTTTTACCGTTTCACCAAGCAGCGGCCCCAGGATGGTCAGGTCCGTAATCGCCTCGCCTGCGATACGCATCCCAAAAAGGTCCCGGAAACGTACTCGCCGAGCCTGGTGTTCGATTGCGAAGTACCAGGCCAAGGTCCGCAAAAGATGCCTGACACCCGAAATAACAATCAGCAGAAGGAAGCCCAGGCCAACGTCGTATACGCGAGAGGCAATCACGGCGGGCCCGGTTTCAGCAACCAGAAGCGCAAACAATACCAGGCAAATCAGCAGCATGAGCAGTTTGAGTTTTTGCTTGAACATGGGTTGTAACACTGTGCTCAAAACTGATCTTAAAGCTTGCCGGCACAAAGTCCGCAACTCTGATAAGGACGTATCAACCGCTGCCGCAGTTTCGCCCCGTTCGAACAGGTAAGGTTGAGTAGGCGATAGATCGTAGGAATAAATCATCTCGCCATAATAGTAGTCGCAACGCACTGATCAGTTCCCGCTCATATCCGCTGCCGATTGACCCTGTTGTTGTGGCAATTACCTGATAAACCCCCGACCATCAACGATTTGGCTCTCCACTCATAGTAAACGAGGCGGCCCAAAAAGACGATCCAAAGCAGGTAACTAACACCTGATGAAGCACTTACGCAGCTTGATTACGCATATAACGATGGCCATGCCAGGGGAACCACAAGCCCTCCTGGCCATGGTTCGGCTGCGCTCCAGGCCACAAGGCGCCTAAGGGCTGACCTGACCCATAAAATGCATTAGCAACTGGCGCTTACAGATCAATCAGTTTCCAGGGGGTTCATTGGTCAGGAGCACCTGCCCACCGCTTTGTATAATCATGTGGAGATTGCCAGATCCCACGAGGTTCCGGAAGCGAGGCAGTGCCGAATCGTATGCCACAAGGTAGTATCGTTGATCCAAAAGCCATAGTCTCCTAAAATCTGTGTCATTTATGAACACATTTGGAGCCCCTGGGGCGTAGGAACCGTACTCGAGGTTTGTCACTCTGCCGTTGAGCAGCAATGCTCGGCGGTTGGTGTAAAAGAAAATTGCTGAAAAGGCATAGTACTGGTCGTCTACGATCAATTTCCCCGCTGGGGATCGCTTGAGCGCCTCAGCAACTGGGTGAGAAGACATGTAAGGATCGAAAACTGCCATTGCCATTCTAGCCGCATGAATGAAGAGGACCATCATCAATGCAATGGCGAGAAAGGCCCGTTTCGTTTTCAGAAACCAGGCTCCAATGGCGCCAAGAAGGAAGGCAACTGCTGCAAGTCCCAGAGGCATACGCAAATACGCGAACGACCGCAGGGTAAGGTCCTCCAGATGGCCCAGCGCAAGAGTGTAGGCGGCAGGGTGGCTGGTCAGGGCCGAGGAGATATCGCCCGGTGTCGGGACACCTCGAACTGCTACGAGGACCGCTGCTGCGGCAACCGCACAGAGTCCGGTGAGAACAGCCAAAAACTTCGTCCCGTAACGCAGCCACCGGCTCTTGCCGTCCGTTGCCATGGCGGAACCCAATAGCAATGCAAGAGCGGGGTAGCAGGGCATCGAGTAGTATTCCTGCGTGGTTGAAAACGTGAAAAAGACAAGAACGAATCCAGCCCAACACAGGGCCAGCAGGCGGGCCCGTCCTGGGCGATCCGTGGGTTTGAAGGAAAGGCGCGCCGTGGCCGGAAGGTAAACGGTCCACGGAAAAAGCCAGACAAGGTTGAGCAGCCAGAAATAGAGCCGGGGCACGGTGTTGTAGTCACGCGGAAAGCGCAAATTCAGAAAGCGCAGTAGTTGTTCGTTGATAAAGTAAAACCAAAGGAAGCCGTGATACTCTCCCGGGCCGCTGTGAAGCGTGAAAGCAAAGTACGGCGGGTTCCGAAGCGTAGCGAGTATGTGCCAGGGGGCGGCAATCAGAAGGACCACCGCCGCTCCGCTCCAGGGATGGAGCCTCTGCCAGGTCCGTTTCAGCAACAGTTGGCGCGTCACCAGAAGGTACACGAGGGCCGCGCCGCACGGGAAGACAACGCCGATCAGACTCTTCAGCAGCAGGCCCACGCCCATGCTTGCAGCCAGAATGAATGCCCAAAGGCGCGGATGGGGCTCATCATCGTCAAGGGCGCGCAGAAACGCCAGTAGTGCCAGCCCGATAGTGGCTGTCAGCATGACATCGGGGATGAGAATTCTGGTAAAGAGATAGAGGCCCACGCACGTGGCCAGGCATAAGCCTGCGTAGAACCCCGCTCGGCACCCAAAAGCCCAGACGCCAAACCAGGCGGTCAGAAGGCAAAGTGCGATCGCCGCGAGCGCGATGGGGATACGGGCAGCCCAGTCGTGCACCCCAAAAACAGCATAAGAGGACGCCATGGTCCAATAGACCAAGGGCGCCTTCTCGAGGTATGCAACGCCATCCAGGCGCGCAGTCACCCAATCGCCTGATTCCAGCATATTGCGGGCAATTTGAGCCTGCACCGCATCGACATCGTCCATCAGGGAAGGTGGTGAAATTACGGATCCCAGAAAAATGACTGAGGCAAAAAGAAGGACGATTAGGTAAAGGTAACGGCCTTTTCGAGAGATTCCCGTTGCGGTTCGGATGCCGGTGCTGTCTGGATCTGCCATTTATTTAACCAAAGGAAAAATATCATCAAGCCCCAAAGGTGGAACCCGAAATTTCCACGCCGCTCCATATGCCGGCGGATGAAATCCTGGACGACCTCGGCGCTAAACAGCCCTGTCCGCTTGATGGCGCCGGCCGAGAGCGTATCGTTCAGCAGCTCCCGAAGCGGGCCGCGCAGCCAGTCGTGGGTAGGAATATCCAGGCCAATCTTCTTCCGGCGCAGGACAACGGGCGGGAGCTTGCTTTTCATCAGTTCCTCTAACAGGTATTTCCGCCGGTTTCCACGCACCTTGAGTTCGACCGGAAGAGATGCGCAGAATTCCACAAGCCGGTGGTCGAGGAACGGCGGCCTGACTTCCAGCGCATGCGCCATGCTCATTCGGTCGGTCTTATAGAGGATGTCGTCCGGCAGGTAGCAGATCTGGTCGAGCCAGAGCAAACGATTCAGGCAACCGGGCTTGCTGGATCCTGCGGGAACCTGGCTTAACACTGTGTCGAGGTACTGATCGTCGGCGCCGGCGAAGAATGATTTCTTCTCAGCTTCAGAGAACGTTCCGTTCCAGTGCAGATGGGCCCTTTCAGCCGGAAGAAGCGACCCTTCCAGAAAACGTTTCAATTTGTATTCGAGGCCGATTTTTTCGTCGGAGACGGGCACCAATTGAGCGAGCTTCAAAGCGGCCTGGCGCACGCGCCTCGGAAACCGCCGCGCGAGGCCCGCCCACCGGTCCGCCACGTACGTCAGATAGCCACCCAGAAGTTCGTCGCCGCCTTCGCCGCTGAGGGCGACGGTCACGTGCTGGCGGCTCATTTTGGACAGGCACCAGACCGGAAGCGCGCCGGAATCGGCGCTGGGCTCATCGGAGAAGTATGCGAAATCTTCGATGGCGCTTGCGAGGTCCGTTTCAGGATTCAAATCAAATTCGTGATGATCGGTGCCGTAATGCGCAGAGACTTGCCGGACATAGCCCGTTTCGTCAAAGCTTCGGCCGCGAAAAGTGATCGAGAACGTTTTCAATCTCGAGGGAGTGGCCGCCGCCGCATAGTGCAGGATCGTGGAAGAATCAATCCCGCCACTCAGCCAGATGCCAAGCGGCACATCGGAAATCATGTGCTCGCGCATGGACTCGCGCAGGAGAAAATCCAGTTGTTCTTTGGCGGTTTCCAAAGTCCAGTGCGCCTGTTCCTGAAAGGAAAGCCGCCAGAAGCATCGTGTGCTGATCTGGCCGTCGCGCCATTCGAGCAGATGTCCAGGGGGGAGTTTTTCAACTCCTTCCACGAGCGTCCGCGGGCAGGGCACGTAATTCAGCGAAAGAAAACAGTTGAGCCCCGCCAGGCTGAGCCGGCGCTCGACTTCAGGATGGACAAATAGGGCCTTCAGCTCAGAGCCAAAGAGAACATCTTCGTTCAGGCGGTAAATGTAGAGTGGTTTAATGCCAAGCCGGTCGCGGGCCAGAACAAGTCTCCGGGTCGATTCAGTCCACAGTGCGACAGCGAACATCCCGCGGAGCCGGGAGAAGCAATCCGTATCCCACTCCCGGAACGCCTCGAGGACGGTTTCGGTGTCTGTACGGGACCTGAAGCGATGGCCCAGCCCCTCCAGCTCGTTTCGGAGCTCAGCATGGTTGTAGACTTCACCATTAAAGGCGATGACGGTGTCGCCGTCTTCTGCCACGATAGGCTGGTCGCCGGAGTCAAGGTCGATGATTTTAAGGCGTGTTGCGCCAAGCGCGGCAAGCTCGGACTGATAGACTCCCTGTTGGTCAGGCCCTCTGTGGATCAGCGTAGCTACTGCGTCGCGGATACGCCCGCTGTCAGCTTCAAGTCTCTTACGGGTAAAACCAGTAATGCCACACAAGGGCGTTGCCTCTGCGAATACTAGAAAGCCTTCGACGTCGTCGGAGCCGATCCAGTGTAGCTGGAATGTTTACCTCGGCATAAGAACAAGCAGGTATCTTATCGCTGAATCTCTTCTCCTTGCAATGATCTGGCGTTCGCCGTGAAAGTTGACGAGTCTGCGGACATGCCGGTAGAATAATCAACGGGTCTGTTCGTGCCGAAGTCTTTGTCCCCAAGTCCCCGGCTCGAAACCTAGCCTTAACTTCTAGCGAGAAAACCAGAATGAATGCAAACGATCTCCGGCCACGAATGGTCATCAATCACAACGGCGAGCTCTTTTCTATCCACAAGGCGGAGCACCGCACCCCGGGTAACCTGCGCGCCTTCGTCCAGGCTCGTATGCGGAACCTGCGCACCGGCGCTATGAGCGACCACCGTTTCCGTTCAGAAGACACGGTTGAACGCGCCGTCATCGATGAAGTCGATATGCAGTATCTCTACTCGGACGCGGAAATGTTTTACTTCATGAATACCGGCACCTACGAACAATACCATCTTTCCAGGGAAGTGGTTGGCGACCGGGCGCAATACATGATGCCGGACGTCATTTTGAAAATCGACTTTTACGACGGCCGCCCCATCGATATCTCATTGCCCGCAACGGTTGACCTGAAGGTCGTGGAAACCGAGCCGGGTATTAAAGGCGCATCCGCCACCAATGTCACCAAGGCCGCCAAGATGGAAACGGGCCTGGTGGTCCAGGTTCCTCCATTTATCGACGAAGGTGAAGTTATTCGAATCGATACCTCCAACGGCTCTTACCTTGCCCGTTCTAACTAGTGTAGTGTCTCGTAGGTAGCTTTACAACGAGCCACTTTTTGGAGTATGTGCTCGGCGCTTGATTTCCAGACGAAGGGCCTGGGTTGTTGGTTGTTGTGGTCGAGGTATTCGCGGATGGCGACAACCAGTTCTCTGACGCTGCCGAAGGTGCCGCGCCGAATCCGCTTGTTGGTCAACTCTCGGAACCAGCGCTCCACCAGGTTGAGCCAGGAGGAGCCCGTGGGCGTGAAGTGCAGATGGAATCTCGGGTGTTTCGCCAACCAACTCTGAATCACCGGATGTTTGTGGGTTCCGTAGTTGTCGAAAACCATATGCAGATCAAGTTGTGGTGGAGTTTCCCGCTGAAGGAGTCGGAAGAACTTGAGGAACTCTTGATGTCGGTGCCTGGGCATGCAGTGACCGATGACGGTCCCTTCCAGGACGTTCAGAGCCGCAAAAGGGTGGTCGTGCCGTGACGAGCCGGCGGTAGTTGCCAAGCCAGGCGATGTTGCGCTCAAGGCTATGCCTCATTGTCGCAACCCTTATGCCATAGAATTCCCCCGGGCCAAGAATCACGAAGTTCAGGATACACCTCACCTCCGGGCTGACCCGGGCAGCGACCCAAACAGCCTCCAAGTCAGAAAGATATCTTTACGTTCAGGATGCCAGTGCGGAAGGTTGCGGCGATAAAAAGTCATTGGCCTATCCGTAGCACAGGCACTCTTGCCTGTGTTTTTATCCCATACTCACAGCCAGGAGTGGCTGTGCTACTTCGCCGAGTCCCGCCATTCCCGCTACCGGGGAAAGTCGTCGGCGGTGGAAGGATGATGGCCGCCTTCGCCGGGCGCGGTGAAATACTGCTTCCGGGCCTTTTTCCACTCCACCATACTGAGTCCTGAAGGATCAAACACAATCCGGCCGGCGCGCACCGTCAGGCGAGCGATCAGTTTGGCATTGCCGTCGAGGCGGGCATAGCCGTCGTCGGCATAACTGAAATTTCCGTGCAGTTCCTGCAGCACGGCAATATCGGCGTCGCGGCCCACTGAGAGCGTGCCCAGCTCCGTCCGGTGGATCTCCTTCGCCGGGTCCACCGTCGATTCACGAATCACCGTCGCGAGCGGAACTCCCATCGCCAGGAATTTCGACATCACGTTCACCATGCTGACGGCCTTCCAGGTCATGCTTTCCGTGTGCAGGTCAGTCGAAATCGAGTCCGGCAAAAATCCCTGCTCGACGGCCGGGACGGCGTTGCGGAACCAGAAGCTGCCGCCGCCGTGCCCGACGTCAAAAATCACTCCACGCTTGCGGGCCTCTTCCATGATGGGATTCAGCTTGCCGTTCGACAGGATGATGGGGAACTGCTGCGCGAAGACATGCGTGTGGATGTCGCCCGGACGCATCTTCTTAAGGATCAGCTCCGCATACGACCGCAGGGGCGGGCGCGGCCAGAAATCAACCATCACCGGCACGTTCGCTGCGCGGCCACACTCTTCCGCGCGGTCAACGCCCGTCCACGGCTGATGCTCAGGGTCCCAGGGCAAGCCCGTCCAATAGTGCGCCGTTTTCACGCCGACGATCACGTCGCGATTGCTTTCGACGGTCTCGGCGCACCGCTTCGGGTCCATCTGGTCAACCGTCTGCTCGAGACCGCCGTTCATTCCGTCCGCGACAATGTTCAGGAAGGCCAGCACGCGGACCTGCGAATGCTCCATCACCATCTCTTTTTCGCGCAGGAACGTTGCCGCGCCGGAGCTGCCGGCGTCAACCGCGGTGGTGACACCCGAAGCCAGCATGAGGTCCGGCGGAAATCCGAAGGGCGCCGTGTGCGACCGCGCGCTGGGCGAATACCAGTCGTCCGGCGCGCCTCCATACCCGATGTGGACGTGAATATCGACGAGGCCCGGCGTCACGTAAAGGCCATGGACATCGACCACCTTCCCCGCTTCCGCTGCGGGGATGTCCGGCCCGACAGCGGCTATCTTGCTGCCCACAACCGCCACGTCCATCACCTGGTCAATGTTGTTGGCGGGATCGATCACGTGCCCGCCTTTCAGCAGCAGATCGTAGCGGGGCGCCTGCTGCTGCCCGGACGCGAAGGGAACCGGACCGATCAGGATTGCAATAAAGAAAGCTATTTGCAGAGTTCGTCGGCTTATCATGAGACCCGCTCCGTGGTGGAGGTTAATCACTTCATTAAATCCTGACGTCAAAAAATGCCGGCACAGGTAGCGCCCACCCCGCCAGGGCGGGGTGGGCACGTGCCGATCCCGCTGGGCGCGGGATCGGCGCTACAAAAGCAAGAAAACCGGGAAAAGGCCGCCACGTTGCGACCTCAGCCGCAAAGCACAATCCAGATGTCCCAATCCAGGGGAAGAACTGTACCACAGTCACAAGGAGACTTGTAATGAAACCCTCGCATCCGGGGCTTTTCGGGTGCAGCACAATGTCACAGGCTTGGCTTGCCTCGAGTCCTCTTTCCGGATAAACTGCCGTCCTGGTTTGTGGTTTCGAGATCGATCTTAACGTCCTCATTTGGAAATTTCCCAAGGCAGAAGGCCCGGGGAGGGAATCCATATGCCCAAACTCAATCGGCGCGAATGCATGCAGGGCGCGTTGGCAGCCCTTGCCGCAACCGCTCTACCTTCGGCTGCCAAAGAGGCGCCGGCTCGCGCGGCACAAGACAAAGGAGTGGCCGATGAGGACAAGTTCAAGATCTGCCTGGTGTGTGGCATCGACGATCCGCACAGAGTGAAACTCGCAAAGCAGATCGGCGTCACTCATGCGATTGCCGGGACGGCTGGCGAGCTCAGCCGCGTGCCGCGCTCCCGCTATGTCGATACGGTGGCCAAAATCAAGGCCGACTACGAAGCCGCTGGGCTTACCATCGCAGGCATTGAGAGCCATCCGGTGCCGGCGGAGAAAATCAAGCTCGGGCTGCCGGGGCGCGACGAAGAGATTGAAAACTATATCGCGGCGATCCATGCCATCGGCAAGGCGGGCATTCCGATGGTCTGCTATGACTTCATGGCAGGCATTGACTGGTATCGCACCCGGATGCACCTCCCTGGGCGCGGCGGCTGCAGCACTGTTTCCTTCAACGTCAGCGAGGTTCCCAAAGAGCTCACAAAGTGGGGCCGAATCAGCGAAGAAAAGATGTGGGACAACGTCACCTACTTCCTGAAAGCCGTCATGCCGGAAGCCGAGAAGACGAATGTGAAGATGGCCCTGCACCCCGACGATCCGCCCGTGCCCGAACTGCGCGGCATTGCCCGCATCATCATCAGCCCCGACGCCTACCGCCGCGTGATGAGCATTGTGCCAAGTCCGGTGAACGGCGTGACGTTTGAGATATCGGTTTACTATCTGATGGGCGCAGATCTCGAGGCCGTCGCGCGTGAATTCGGCCGCGAGAAGAAGATCTTTTTCATCCACTCGCGCAACCTTCGAGGCACGCGGAACAATTTTGTGGAGACTTTTCAGGACGACGGCGCCATTGATTTCGGAAAGGTTTATCAGGCGCTCCATGACAGCGGCGTCCACGTTCCGTTGCGTCCCGACCATGACCCGATCCTTGATGGCGAGGTCAACGTCCATCCGGGGTACGGCATACTGGGCAAGATTTTTGGCGTGGGGTATATCAAAGGAATTCTGGCCAGCCGGCACATTCCCTACGTTTAGTGGTCGTTGGCGCCAGCCATTGGCGGCGCACTAATCGAACGGAATTGAACGGCGCCGCAGGGCCAGCCCACGAGAAACTGAGGAGGTGATGGAACGATGTCCAAAGAGGATGCTATGAGGATTAACCGGCGGGGAGTTCTAAAGTCTTCTGCCGCTATGCTCGGCGGCGCGCTTCTTGGCTCGGAAGCCGGAGCGGAAGCGCAGATTCAGCAGCACGTTAATACCAATTCAAGTCCGTCAACCCTGAAGATCACCGACCTTCGCGTCGCAACGGTCGTGAAACCGGGTCCAAGCCCCTGCCCCATCATACGGATTGACACCAACCAGGGTGTTTACGGGCTGGGCGAGGTGCGTGATGGAGCAAGCGCAACCTACGCGCTGATGCTCAAGGGCCGCATCCTCGGCGAGAACCCTCTTCGCGTTGACTACATCTTCCAGAAGATCAAGCAATTTGGCGGTGATGCGCGCCAGGCGGGCGGAGTGGTCTCCATCGAGATGGCGCTGTGGGACATTGCGGGGAAGGTTTACAACGTTCCCATCTACCAGATGCTGGGCGGCAAATGGCGCGACGAGATCAGGATTTACGCGGATACCACCGAATCCAAGGACCCTGGAATCTACGCCCAGCGCATGAAGGCTCGCAAGGAAGAGATGGGCCTGACGTGGTTGAAAATGGACCTTGGGATCAATCTCGTCGAAGATATTCCCGGCACGGTGACGCGGCCTTCCGGACTGAGCAAGTGGGAGGAAGATTTCCAGCCGCATCCGTTCGTCGCGACGGAAGTCACCGACAAGGGCATCGAAAAATTGAGCGAATTTGTGGCAGCCGTGCGCGAGGCGGTGGGCATGGAGATTCCGCTATCCATGGACCATCTGGGACACATCGGGGTCAAGTCTTGCATCCGCCTGGGCGAGGCCTATGAAAAGTTCAACCTTTCATGGATTGAAGATGTGGTCCCCTGGTATTACACCGATCTGCTGAAGCGCATTACCGCTGAGAGTCCTACGCCAACACTCACCGGCGAAGACATCTACCGCGAGGAAGATTTTGAAACCCTTTGCGCAAACCATGCCGTGGATAAAATTCATCCCGACCTTTCATCCTCCGGTGGAATCCTGCGGACCCACCGAATCGGCGATATGGCTTTCAAATATGGGGTCCCAATGGCCATGCACATGGCGGGAACGCCCATTGCCTGTCTGGCCAGCGTCCACTGCGCGGCAGCCACCCGGAACTTTCTCGCCATGGAAAATCACTCCCTCGACGTGCCGTGGTGGCAGGACCTTGTGGAGGGCATTGATAAACCGATCATCCACAGGGGCTATATCACCGTGCCTGACCGGCCCGGCCTTGGCGTGACCCTCAACGAGGATGTCGTCCGGCAGCACCTGAAACCTGGTACAGGCTATTTCGAACCAACCACTCAGTGGGACGAGGAACGCTCCTGGGACCGTTTGTGGAGCTGAGCGAGGGTGCGCTGGAGACGTCCGGGGACGGCGGCTCTTTCTGGCGGAAGGCTGTGCGGCGAATGCACGATGCCCAGTTTCGCGCGCGATGATATACTGAGCAGCCTGCCAGATAACAGGCTGCATTTTTTAATTCCAGAATTGCGTGGAGGTGGCAGCAATGGCCACGAAGTTATCGTCTGATCGGCGAACATTCGTCAAGTGGGCGGTAGCCCTGCCCTTATTGGGGCAGATCGCCGCCCAGGACATGTTTGGCAAGGCCCGGACCGGCGTCAAAAACTTAACTCGAAACCAGGTCCCCACTTATAAGGACCTGGGCGTCCGAACGCTGATCAACGCGCGCGGGACCTGGACTTATCTCAGCGCCAGCCTGGAACTTCCAGAAGTGAAGCAAGCCCAATTGGAAGCAGCCAGGCATTATGTCGACATCAACGAGCTTCAACACGCTGTAGGCCGGCGGCTGGCGGAACTCTCCGGCGCGGAGTCGGGCATGGTGACTTCCGGCGCTGCCGGGGCCATGGCTTCGGCCACAGCCGGTTGCATCGCGGGAACCGACCCACAGAAGATCTGGCAATTGCCGGACACGACCGGCATGAAAGACCAGGTGATCATGTTCGGCGGCCGCATTGCTTTTGACAACGCGATTCGGCTGGCAGGCGGCAAGCTGGTGGTCGTCCATACGCCCGAAGAATTGCAGAGCGCGATCAACGACAAGACCGCCATGGTTTACACCACCCGCCTGGGCGACCCACTCAAGAAAGCATTGGAGATCACCAAGCGCGCGGGCGTGCCTCTGCTGCTGGACGATGCCGCCGGCATTCCGCCCATCTCGAATTTGTGGCTCTATTCACAGATGGGCTGCGATCTCTATTGCTTCAGCGGCGGCAAGGGCCTGCTGGGACCGCAGTGTTCCGGTCTTCTGCTCGGGCGGAAAGATTTGATTGAAGCGGCGCTGGCCAACACGAACCCCTGGGAAGGCGCCGTATGCCGGCCCATGAAAGTGGGAAAAGAAGAAATCATGGGCTGCCTGGCGGCTGTGGAAGCGTGGACGAAATTAGATCCGGACACCCTCTATCGGCAGTGGGACGCGCGGGTCAAGCGGATCGCCAAACTGGTGGACACCGTGCCCGGCGTCAAGACCAATATCTATGTGCCCAAGGGCGGAAACCGCTACCCCACACTGAGGGTCATGTGGGACGAGCAAGCCTGGAAATTCAGCGTGCAGGATTGCGCGAAGAAGCTGAGCGATGGGGAGCCCAGAATCGAAGTCCTGACAGCCAGCAATCCGAGCGGAGTGCTGGCCCGGCTCGATAAAGACTTTATGAGGCCCGGCGCCGACAACCATCTCGAGATCATCTCCATGAGCCTTCAGAATGGAGAAGACCTTATTGTTGGCCGGCGGCTGCGTGAGGTCCTAACGGAAGCGCGCAAGTCGGCCTGAAGCGGGCGTGCTTTGCAGGCGTTGAAATACGGCTGCAAGCGGCCCGCTCAATTTGCCTCTCATTTCACCACCGCTGCAATCCCGTTGATCTCCAGCAGCGAGCGGCCCGGGATGCCGGCCACCGCAACCGTGCAACGGGCCGGCCCGCCGTTAGGGAAGTAGGAATAATAAACCTTGTTCATCCCTTCATAATGTTCCAGGGTGGCCAGGTAGACATTCAGTTGCAGAATGCTGTCCATGGTCCCGCCACCCTCTTCCACAATGCGCTTGATGTTCTCCATCACTTTTTTTGTGTGGTCCTCAATCGTCGCGCCCTCCACGGCCCCGCTGTCATTTGCTCCCTGGCCCGAGATGTAAATCAGCCCGTTGTGCACCATGGGACCGTGATGTCTAGGGCTGGCCTGTGGAGCGGCAGCCTGCGCATCGCCAGCCTGCGCCAGCAGTTTGGGCGCCCCCCATACCGACGCTGCAACCGCCGCCAGATTGGTCAGGAAAGTTCGCCGTTTCTCATTTCGATTGGTGTCCATCGTCTCCTCCTGTTCGTCAGTCAGGTTCATCCTTGTTGGCGGACGACTGCCGCAATGCAACTTATTTCAACCAAAGATTTGCCGGGAATCCCGGCCACCGCAACCGTGCAGCGGGCCGGACCTCGGTTCGGAAAATATGGACGGTAAGCCTTGTTCATGGCGTCGTAAAATTCCAGCGTCGCCAGATACACGGTGAGTTGCAGGACATGGTCCATGTCGCCGCCCGCCGCCTCCACCAGCTTCTTGACGTTGTCCATCGCCCTCTGAACGTGGGTCGTAATGTCCAGCGTCGCCTCCTCCTGATGCTCATTGGCGCCCTGGCCCGCCACGTAGATCAGGCCATCGTGTACAACCACCGGGGAGATCCCTCCCTTGGCAGGCTGGCCATCGTAACCGAGTTTCTGGACTCCGCCCTGGCCCTGCGCGGCAACGCCGGAGAAAGCTGCGGCTGGACCAGCTTCCGCTTTGGGCGAATGCGCCAAATTCGTGACTGGCTCGTGCGTCCCTGGTATATTGAACATGCTGTTCCCTCCTGAGGCTCCCATTGTGAAGCAATACATATGACCTGGGATTGCTAACCCTGAAAAAAGCAACGTTGATTTGTACGGCAGATTCTATAACTTTCGGACGCCAGAATCCAGCACGCGAGTGCTCTTCGGCGCTGAAAAACTCTCCCGGTCATTCCGAGCGCCGATGTTGTCAAGTCAGCCCGAGGAATCTGCTTTGTTTCCAGTCGCACACAACTACAGCAGATTCCTCTCCCGCTCTGCGGGATCGGAATGACAGGCTCTGTTACGGTTCGCAAACCACACGTTCTGAAATATTCGTGCACCGAAAGCAACCGGGTTCCGCCGTCTCAGGGCGGCGGCAGGGAGGGATTCAGGTCCTGCGCTCTCCTGAATTCCGTCGCCGCAGCCTCACCCTGGCCTTCCTTCCTGAGAGCGAGCGCCAGATTGTAGTGCGCCTCCGCCGAATCCGGGTCCAGCCGCAGCGATTGCCGGAATGCCTCGGCAGCCTCATTGACGTTTCCTTGTTCAAGCAGCGCCAGGCCCAGATTGTTCTGGACACCAGCGCTCTCGGGGAATGCCTTGGCCATTGATTTGAATTGTCGAATTGCCTCGTCGAGTTTCCGCATTTTCATGAGCGTCAGGCCAAGGTTGATGCCGGCGTCAACATAGTCAGGCTTCAAAGCAAGCGCCGTGCGGAACTCAGCGGCGGCGCTTGTGGCATCACCCAACCAGGCTTGCGCCAGGCCGCGATTGTAATGCGCTTCTGCAAGATCAGGGGCAACCGCAACGGCCTTGTCAAATTCACCGATCGCCTCCTGACGATCGCCGAGTTCCCACAGCACGCGGCCCAGGCCGATCAGTGCTTCCGGGTAATCCGGCTTCAGGTCAACGGCTTTTTCAAGATTGGCCCGTGCTTCTGCTAAATCTGCTTTCTGTTCAAAAGCCAGACCCTTCAGGTAATAGGCGGCGGGATTGTCTTTCCAGTATTCCAGTGCTGGTGCAAGATCGGCAAGAGCCTTGTCGGGTTCGCGGTCCTTCAGATGATCGGCCGCCGACAAGGTCAGGTGCTTCGCCTGCGCCACCTTGGCTCTGAACTCGCTCAGGCCGGCAATTTCCTGCATCTCCTTCTTCGCTTGTGCCTGCTCTCCGCGACTGCGAATGATCATCGCCCGGTTATAGCGGGCCTGCTCAAAGTCCGGCTTCAAGCGGAGGGCTTCATCCATCTCTTTCAGCGCCTCGTCCGGTTTTCCCTCTGATTTCAGAGCGAGGCCGAGATTGTAATGCGCATCTGCATCCTCGGGAGAAAGGCGAACGGCGGACTGGAATTCCTCAATTGCTTCAGGCTGCTTTCCCTGGCGGCGCAATACAATCCCCAACCGCTCGTGCGCAGGACCAAATTCCGGGCGGATCTGGATGGCCTTCCGATACTCGACCAGGGCATCCTGCGGCTTGCCTTGCTGCTCATAGGTCAGGCCAAGATTGTAATGCGCTAGAGGGTCTTGTGGCGACAGCGCAACCGCCTGCTGAAGCTCATTTGCAGCGCCCGCTAGCTCCTGGTCCTTTGCCAACGCCAGTCCCAGCGCAAGGTGCATGGGTCCGGAATCAGGTTTCAGGCGGACGGCGGCCTTGTAGGCGCTGATTGCCTGGTCAAGCTGGCCGATCTTTTCAAGCGTTGCTGCCAGGTTGTATTGCGAGTCAGGAAACTGCGGCCAGAGTTCACTGGCGCGGCGGAATTTCTCTATGGCGGAGGCGTAGTCAGACTTTTTGGCGAGACCAATGCCATCTTTATTTAGCTGAACAGCCAATTGCTGGTCTGCGTTGGAAGGCCCCTGGGTCTGGGCCCGGGAAGGCGTGCTGTAAAATATCAGCCCTGAGGGCAGCAGAAAAAGCAGACCGCGCCAGAAGGTTCTCCTGATGCGGCCAGTCCCACCCAAAGCACCCGGCATTACATTTCCTTCACCATGGGGAAAACCGGGCAGCGCGACTGCGAACATGCTGTGGCCGCTACGCAGCCCGGCTGGAAAGCGTCTTCAAATGCCCCGGTCAGAAGCTTAGCTTCATGCCCATCTGGATGATGCGAGGGGCGCGGGCGCTTGTGACCTGGCCGAAGGTGCTCGACGTAAAGCTGCCTGAGGGATTGTAGAACTGAGCGTGGTTAAACGCGTTGAAGAATTCAGCGCGGTACTCCAGCCCAACTCTCTCGGTAAACTTGAAGTCTTTATGCACCGCCATGTCGAAGTTGATAATTCCGGGGCCGTGGAAGAAGGCCCGTCCGGCGTTGCCTGGAACACCGAGAATCTTGTTGTTGGGGTCCCTGCCGTACTCAGGGAAGAAAGTGTCCGGCGAGAACCACTGGTTGTTTTCAGTCTTTCTGGGATCGAAGGTCTCAATGGATTGCCCAGTCCAGTTCGGCCGGTCTACGCCCGAGCATCCGCAAAGCGAGTAGTCTCCTCCGCTACTCATACCGATCGGGAAGCCCGTCGTCAGCCGCGTAATTCCTGAAAATATCCACCCGCCCAGCACTGCTCTCCCGATTCCCGCAGACGGGCCTGGCAGCGCCCAGGTGTAGCTGAAAACGAAGTTGTGTGCAATGTCGTACGAGGAGAGACCTCTGCTCAATTTTGCGTTAAACGGATTGATATTTTGCGCAAACGCCGAGGAATCATCAATGGATTTTGACCAGGTGTAAGCGCCAAGAAACTGCACGGCGCCCACCCTTTTCTCCATCGTAACTTGCAGGGAATTGTATGCGGAATTGGCAATCGTTGCTGTGTAGTTGTTACTCCCGAAGTCCAGTATGGCGCCCAGGCCCTGTCCGAATGCGAATCGGCCCGAAGTCACCGAATGGGAACGCGTCCCGTATTGAAAGTTTCCTCCGTTCAGGGCGTATGTGGAGTCTTCACCATTTCGATCGCAACCCGGTGTCGCCAGACAGACGGCTGCGATACCTGGATTTGCCGAATAACCGGCTATCAGGTGATGCCCGTTTGTCCCTACATAGGCGAGAGTCATGAGCGTCGAGCCGCCAAACTGTCGCTGGATGCTGAAGTCATAGTGCTGTGAGTAAGGAAGCTTGTTGTTCAGATCAAATCCGGGAGAACTCGCGATAGGCTGTAGCTGCGCCCAGTTGATGGTTTGCGGATTGGGAACCGTAAAGGGGAACCGCTGGCCGGGGCCTCCCGGGGTTGCGCGGTTTTTATACGGAAGGTCATAGTAAACCTGCGTGGGACTCACGTAAAACAGACCTGCCGGAACATCACCTACCTCGAAAAACTGGGTGAGGTCTTCGACGTTCGTGTAGTAAATGCCATAGGAGGCGCGGATGCTGGATTTGCCGGGGCCGCCAAAGACCTTGCCTATCAGGCCGCTGCTGAAACCGGGAGAGTATGCGACGCCGATCCGGGGCGCGAAATTCTTGTAATCGTTGGGAGCCAGACCTTGGGCGACGCCCGGATCTCCAGGACACAGCCAGCCCTTGGGCGCAGTCGGATATATCGTCGACTGGACATTATAGTTAATCGCCTGGATTCTGCAATTGCTCGGGGTCCTATTTAACTTGTCACGGAAGAAGGTGCTGGTTTCCCACCTTAACCCGTAATTGAGCGTCAAGTTCGATTTCATCTTGTAGCTGTCTGCCACATACAGCGCGCCGTATTCTGATCGTGAATCCAGAAACTGCCTGCTGGATTGGATAAACCCCACCGGCGCCCCAATCAGAAAATCGGCAAAGTCGCTGCCCGTTTCCGAGCCATCGAAATCAAAGACGCCGTTCTGGGCGTAAGTGTTTCTTTCGTTGATCTGGAACCGCTGGTAGTTGCCTCCGAACTTTATGGTGTGTCTTCCCCGGACCGAGGAGAAGCTATCGGACACCTGATAGGTGTTGTTAAACTGGCCGGTTGTGCCGTCCGGCAGACCGAAGCTGACTCCCGTGTTGTCAAGCGTGGTAAGAGGGACACCCTGAAGGCTCGGCACCACAGGAATGATGCCTAAACCTCCCGTGACGAATCCCAGCGAGGACAGGTCCGACACCAAGCCTCCCTGGGGCTGGCGCTGGGTCATGGCGGTGCGGAAGAAAGCGGCGTGGGCTTCATTCACATTCCTCGAACCGAATGTGCGGGTATTGCTGAGGACGGTTTGCATCGCCTGCTGGGGAGTTGAAGCAGCGAAACCCGGAACGTTCGCCGCAGGGAAAGGATCCAGCAGGTTGGTGTTATCAAGCGCATAGTACAATGACCAGCGGCCATAGCCTGCGGTATCAAGGTCTCCACGCGCGGAGAATTTATCGTCACGCAAGTGCTGTTTTTGAGACGTCGTCGAGAACGTCGCACCGCCCAGGCCGGGAGTTGGCTCGGGAATAAATTGCTCGAGTGCAAGGGAAGGCGCCGACCAGGCGCTCTGGGGAATGATGCCACCGGGGAAAACACAAGCCGCGGTACTCGCGCAGCCAGGAGTGTAATACGGTTCCCCGTCATTCACGGTATAACCCAGTCGGGCGCTCAAGACGTCGTTCAGACAACCATTCCCCGGAGCGCACCCCTTGACGAGCGAAGGCGAAAACTTGCTAGGATTCGGATCAAGCAAGTCAGCCACATTGCCTGCCCGCTGATCGGCAGTAGGCACCGAGATCGAGCCGGTTGAAACTCCGAGAGACTGGCGCGTTCCCTGATAATCGCCGAAAATGAAAAGCCGGTTCTTGATGATCGGCCCGCCAATGGTGCCTCCAAACTGATTCCTCTTAAATGCTCCGCGGTCCGGATCGAAGAAGTTACGTGCGTCGAACTTCTCGTTGCGAACGAACTCAAACCCGGAACCGTGCCATTCATTCGTGCCGCCTTTGGTCACCACGTTGACAATCGCTCCGGAATACTGGCCATATTCTGCCGAGCCGGCGTTGGTGATCACCTTGAATTCCTCGATCGAATCCAGATTGGGGACGAGGCCGGCGCCATTGTTTCTCCCCTCTTCCACGCTGCCGCCATTCAGCATGAATCCGTTGGCAGCTTCCCTGCCTCCATTTACCGAGAAGTTTCCGGAGTTGCCAGTGCCTGCCACCGGGCGATCCTGCAATGATCCCTGGGTGGTTTCCGGCACGACGCCAGCCTGGAGACCGAGCAGATCGATGTAGCTGCGGCCGTTGAGCGGCAGAGAGAGCATTTTGCGGCTCTCGATCACGTCGCCCATGGAAGTATTTTCGGTGGCTACCTGGACCGCCTGGGCCGAAACTTCCACCGACTGCTGTTCGCTACCGATGGCGAGCTTGGCATCGACGCGCAGGGCCTGATTGATGAGCAGAGTGATTCCACTCTGCACATAAGTCCTGAAGCCCTTTGCCTCCACCGTAACGCTGTAGTTTGAGCCAACCGGCACCACAGGGAAGCCATAGACCCCGCTGGAGTTTGAGGTGGTTTTCGTCACCGAGCCCGTCTCACCGTTACGCAGGGTAACATTGGCCCCCGGAACGGCAGCACCCGACGGGTCCGTTACCGCGCCGGAGACGGACCCCGTGTCCGTCTGCGCTCGCAACTGCGGAACCACAGCGACCATCGTCAAAGCCAAAACAACCAGCATGACCTGAGAGAATCGCCCCTGTTTCATTGTGAGGTTCCTCCTCCTGTATCTGAATCAGTCTACTTCGCTGTCTGCACCCAGCGTGAAGCACTCGGGCGACCCGCCTGTACACACCCGCTGCTCATCGAATTCAACGGACGGTTATCAGCCTCGGCCACGCTGAATACATCCGAGACGGACCTTATGCAGGGCAAGTTCTCACGCCGCGAAAGTGAATGGAAACCGAGCAGCGTGAAACACAGAGCCCTTCCCGACGCAGGAGATCCCGCAGACCAACTCGCTGCAACGTGATGCACCCTTCCCGGCGGCGCATGATCGGCGTACAGCCTCGGCGCCCTGGAGAACAGCACCTCACGTCAGCCCGCAAGCGGCTCATCTATTAGCGCATAGAAGTGAAACACGCACCATCGAAAGAAAACTGCATCCTGTCATTAAATTAAATGTGGGAGGATAGGATCGAGCGCAACAACCCGTTTGGCATCCTGCCTGATGGGGCTTCGCAACACCAGAACAACCCTCCCATAGTATGGAATTTTCGACAGGATAATATCAGTTCGTTACGTCTCAGAGGTACCACTGGTGAGTTGGCGATGTCAAGCGAAATCTACCGAGGTTTCATGGCTTTTGCGCCCTCCTCCGGACTATGGCGCCTGATTGAGAAAATCCGATGGCCATGGCTCGATTGGTCTAACATTAGGCGCATGGTGTGGCATCGGCGTCTAAAGAATTTTGCTTTGGCTGTGCTCGTCGCAAGCCTCGCCGCCGCTTCGCCTTACTCTGCCAGGCAGACCAGCGGGGCAGCATCCCAATCCGCCCTCGCCCATCTCGACCAGGCAAGTAAGTATCTGGCGCAGAAGGACTTCGACCGTGCCAGAGCGGAACTCGAATTGGCCGTCCGGATTGACCCGGCAAACGCCAAGGCTTACGAGCTGCTGGGAGAGGTTGAGTTCCAGAGCGGCAACACGGCAGGGGCGATCGCGGCCTTTGAATACGCCGTTAAAATGCAACCGAATGATTTCAGCTCTCATTACGGGCTTGGCATGGCGCTCCTGCGAAACAAAGAAGCCGGGGAAGGACTTCGGGAGCTCCGGGTTGCCGTGTCCCTGCGCCCGAACGACCTCAACGCAAATTACAACCTTGGGGTCGTCCTTCTGGACGAAGGCAAGCCGGATGAGGCCATTGAGCACTTGCTCAAGGCCCAGACGCCCGGTGAGAGCAGGCCCGAGGTTGCTTACAATCTGGTCCGCGCGGAACTGGCGGCAAACAGGCTTGATGAAGCCAGGGCGGAGGCCAGGAAAGCGGCGATGCCTTTGGACTCGGACTTCAACTGGCAGGCGGCCGTTGGCCAGTTGTTCCTGGAAAACCACGAGGCCGACGACGCCGTCCCATATCTCTCACGAGCGCACGCTCTGCGGCCTGACTCGACGGAATTCCGGCACGCGCTTGCGGTGGCTTACCTGGAATCGAAGCAGCCTCAGCAAGCGATCGCACTCATCAAAAGCCCTGAGACGGCGGAAGATTATTATCTCCTGGCCGGGGCGAAATATCTGTTGCGGGAATACGCCGTCGCGGCTAAGGATGCGACCACGGCGGTCAGCATGGACCCCAGCCAGCCTCAGTATCTGTTGCTCGCCGCTCGAATTGATCAGCACCTTGGCCAGCACGACTCCGCGCTCTCGCTGCTGGAAAAGGCCATCAAGCTGGCCCCGAAGTGGCCGGACCCGTATTACAGCGCCGGGGTGAGCCTCTATTGCGAAAAGCGATACCCAGAAGCGCGGAAGTACCTCCAGGAATCGTTTGAGCTTCAGCCCGATTCCGCCCGTGCGCTTTTCCTTTACGCGGTCAGCCTCGCCAGTGAAGGGAACAATCAGGAAGGCGAGGCGTATCTCCGCAAAGCGGTTGAATTGAGCCCGGGCAACGCGCACTTCCGGTACTACCTGGGCGAAATTCTGATGCGGCAGGACCGCCTTGCCGATGCCGAAGCGGTTTACAGGCAGGCCATTAGCGTCGATCCGAAATACGCGCCGCTCCACTACCAGCTTGGAAAACTCCTGCTGCGGAGCAATCATCCTGACCTGGCAGCCCAGGAAACCGAAAAAGCAATCAGCCTCGATCCCAGTCTGGCCCAGGGCTATTATCAGCTCGTCCAGGCTTACAACAGGCTGGGCGAAAAAGAGAAGTCCGCACGCGCGGCCGCCGCCTTCGCCAAACTCAAGAAGCAAAATATCAGCGACAGAGAAGTCTTTTACGAGGGTGTGAAGAAAGAGCTGGGGCTGCCCTGAGTTGTATCAGTTGCCTTGCGCCTGCTTGCACAGGCGCTTAATGAGGATTGCATAATAGAGCGAGGAACTTCAGTGCCGCCGGGACGGCGGCGCTACAAACGAACTTGTCACCATATTTTGCAATTCTCAGTAGGACTGTTGCCGCTCTCCAGCTTCAAGCCTGCCCCGCAGCACGGTGATGGAAGCTTTCGGCAATGTGAAACGCGCGTCCGGGCCGCCAGGAACAGTCGCGCGTCGGGGCGGATCGTCCGGGTCGGCGTGGGAGTCCGGTCCCGTTGAATGCCAGACGTATTGTTCGCTGCCGTACGTCACCACCTGGACCTGACCCGCAAAATGGCTCACCCGCCCGCTTTCTGAATCCTCAAACGCCACCTGAATCGTCCGGGCATTATTCTGGTCTTTGTTAATCAGCAAGATTGCCCAATCGCTGTCCGGCCGCTGCAGCGCATAGCTCGTAATCAGCGCGTTTCCCGCGGCATCCGGCACGGTCCCCACAACTCGAAACATGTGGTGAACGCCCGAGTGATGGGACGCCCATTCCAGGTTGATCAGATGGCTGGCGTAGTACTCCGCCGTATATCCTTTGATCTTAAAATTGGAGTCGCAAACGAAGTTGCTCCAGGTGCCCCATCCGCGGCACCCATGGTTGGGCGCCTGAGGCTGGATGGGCGAATGGAAATAGGCGCCGCCGCCCTCGAGAAAGAAGCTGCCGACGCTGTCGGCCAGCCAAAGACCAGAGAAGATGTCCGACATATACGGCGTCATCTCCCAGGAAACATTGCTCTCCGTATTCATCAGCGGTACGCCATCCGGCAGACCGTCATCGCGCAGCGCCTGGAGGCAGCTTCGCGTCAGTTCCGGCTCGCGATAGAGATCCGCCCAGTTCACCGAACATGGATCAAAGGGATAGTGTTCAAAGGAGACGAAGGTGAGGTCCTGAATTCGCCCGCGCGCCTTGAGGTAATCCAAAAAGCGCCCGAACCAGGAAGTCCGTCCCTGCACGTCCGGCCAGACGGAAATGTCCTGGTTGATGCCCTGAAACACCGGCCCGCCAAGCTTGATGTCAGGATCAACCTTGTGGATGGCATCAGCGAATTGCAGATAGAGAGCAGCGTAATCTTCGGGCATGTAATATTGCCCGTCGCATTCTTCGCCCATCTCAACCCGCCCGACAGGATAACCTCGTTTCTTGAGATATGCGATCTGGGCTGCGGCGTCTTCCGGAATGCTGTAGAGAATAGCCACGGGGATGATGGCCGGCAGCTTGTTCGTGATCCCGCTGGTGAAAAACAAATCAAACCCGGTCTGCGAGCCGTGAGGATTCAGGTCAGAAGCGGAATGCCAGGGGTCCGTCGAGGAACAGTAGGTTGCCGTCTGGCTGGCGTCAGGGGCGTGTTTCACCAGGTCGACAAAGGTTCTATCATCCTGTAGTGTGCCTGCATATACCTGATGGATCGCATAGCCAAGCCGGTCGCGCGGATCGCCGGTGGCAGACGGTCCCGGGCCATTAGCGGACTTCGTCATCACGACCCGAATCCAACGTGTTGCCACTGGCGACCGGGAAAGCTTCAGCGTCACTCGCCCACCGCTTCCGTCACGCACTTTGCCATAGGTGAAAAGGTTCCAGCGCCCCGAGGCTTGCTGCGCAACCCCTCCGCCGCCCGCAGTATACTGGCCCTCCCAGCTCATGGGGTCGTTGCCGGTCCAGTATTGCACGTCGTAAGCACTCGCATACGGGTTGCCCCAGTCGATGCGAATGGCATTCACTTTGTGCATCGCAGCAAGGTCCAGGATGATCCACTGGGGATGCAGCGCGTCATCCTCTCCGGTATAGGTCCGCGTCAGGTAGGGATTGCTCTTCCAGAAGGTATCGGAATCGCCGTCCGTCAGCCGCGAGTAGCCTCGGGCGGCCCCTCCGTTGCTGGTGGTGCCGCGGCGCGGAAGCGGATAGCCAAACGAATTGCGCAAAGACTCTTTGGGCGTTGCATTGCCGGTAAAGTACCCTTGCCGCTTGCCAGGGTCACTCCACTCGCCGTCCGAATTCCAATGCCAGGCTTCAATCGCCAGTTCGGTGTGGAGGCGGTAGGTAATGGGTCCCCAGCCCGCGGAAAGGCACTCACGAATAATTTCAGGAGTGTAGATCTTTTCGATGATCGATGGGGACAATTCGTCCATCGAACTTCCCAGGCTTTCATCAGGGTCAAAAGAGTTCACCACATGGCCTGGATTTACGTCAACGCGGAGCAGCGTTGTGTTAGAGATCGCTTCACCTCCGCTGCTTTGGCCGATCGCCGGTTCGGCGGAAGCCACGCCAGACAGCGACGACAGCGCGGCAGCTCCTGCCGTGCCGGTCAGAAACCTGCGCCGCGACATGCGAGGCTGGAGAACACTGTCATCAGCGTTTTTCATTGCTGAATGGCTCCGTTCGAAATCGCGGCAGACCCGGATGAAAACTGACAATGATCGCGATTGGGACTGCTGCCCTGTTCAATAAAGGTGGGATATCTCTGCCGTGCTAAATCAAACGATCAAGTTCTATTTTGGAACTGGCATCCTCAGCTTCGATCCACGTTTGGCCGCGTAAGCATTGAACTCTTCAATCATCTGCGGCGTCCATCGGCCGTCGATTTGCCCAGGGCTGTACTTCTTCTCCCGCAGCATCATAAATCCCCAATCATCGACCAGGTGGTCCATTTCCGCGTGGTCCGCCACCTGCTCCGCCAGTTGCGGCGGGATAAACGTGATCCCTTCCGGATCGCTCACCGCGATGTCCCCCGGCATGACGGTCGCCTGCCCCATGCGGATGGGCACGTTGATTCCCATCAGCGTCACGTTCCGCAAAGCTGATGGGTCCGTCCCGCGGCAAAAAACCTCGAACCCTTTCATCTCCTCGATCTCGGCCGTATCGCGGATCGACCCATTCACGATGATTCCGTTATGGGTCTTTGTGTACACCGAGGTGGCCAGGTTCCCCCCGATGATCGTCCCGTCCTTGATTTTCCCAAACAGGTCCACCACCATTACGTCCCCCGGCTGCAGCCGGTTGATGATCCAGGAATTCTCGCCCTGAACTGATTCCCCTTCCTTCTTGCCATTGGCACGGATTACCGAATCCAAGTCGGGCCGAAACGGCATGAACACCGCCGTCACCACGCGTCCCACCAGCCTCTGCTTCTGCGGGTTGACTACCGTCCACCCAGACTCAAACTGGTTGTGATATCCCGCGCGCTGCAGCACTTCCCAGGCTTGTTCCGCCGTCACGTCCTGCAAGCGCTGCAGCATGGAATCGGGCACGTCCGGACGTCCGTCGGCAAACCGCGCCCCGTGCCAATCCGGCGTAAACTCGATGAGTTGCTGATGAGAAAACATTCCAAGCTGGCCATAAGCGGGAATCGCAAAAAAGGAAGAACTCAGGACGAGCACGATGCCGAAGAAAATCCTAGCGCCCCTGCGTTGAATCATGGTTCTCTGTTCTCCCTTCGCTTTGGTCATTCGATCAAGCCTGCCGGAGTCGAACAGCAAAAGCTTCACCAGACTTGCGGGTTATGGAGTGCGGCGGCTTGCCGCCGCTTTGCGTTCGGGCCATTCGCTGGCGCCCCAATTTTCGGCCTCTCACAACGGCCTGGCCTTGCGTAATGGGAATTACTACACTAGCGCGGCTTTACGGCGATAGCGGAGATTTCAATTTTTGCGCCATTCACCAGCTTGGCCACCTGCACGGTTGTACGCGTGGGTTTGGGATCGGGGAAAAACGTCTTGTAGGCGTTGTTCATCTTCCCGAACTCATTAACGTCCGACAGATAGACGTTCACGGCCACCACGTTGCCCATGGTCATCCCTCCGCCCTCGACGATTTTCTGGATCAACTGCAGGGCGGCCCGGGTCTGGCTCTCAATATCCGGCGGAAGCTTTCCGTTGGCGTCGGTTCCCTGCGTACCCGCCACGTAAAGGGTATTACCCACAAGAATTCCATTGCTGAACGGCAACCCTGCCGGAGTTCCCGGCGGGTTGATGGCCTGCACATGTTCGGCGGGCATCTGGGCAGCCGCCTCCGCAGGCTGTTGGTTACTTGGCCCCGCACAGCCAAACGTTATCGCTGCCACCGAAGCAATCGCCAGGACAATCGTCGCTTTCTTCATTTCCTCTCCTTGGCCGGCGCCATGAAAGATCCACCCGCGGTCGGCACGCGAGGGGTGTTCCCGCGTCTCAATCTCGACTGGTGAATCACACCGGAAGTTTGGATTTATTCGACCCCCACTTATACGCGAGAACCGGGCTTGTTGCAATTGTTTTGTGTAGCTACAAAGGTCGATGTGGCATGGTCCACCCGAGTACCCGCGGAGTTGATGCAGTTCGAGTCAGATGCGTCGAAGGAAAAAGGAGATCGCAAGGCAACGCCATCCCGGAAGTCCTGGCGCCAAACGGTCAGTGACGTTTCGGCTTCGACAGGTAAGGAATGAACCCGCGGTCCCGCGTACGGATCTTGTAGACCGATGTCGTCGCCGTCAGGTAGAGCGTGCCGTAACCCCGATCGCCCCAGGCCAGATTGGCCGGCTGTTCGGGGACCACAATCGTGCCCAGATGGTTTCCTTCGGGGTCCCAGACCCAGACGCCGAGAGGCCCGGTGACGAACAGGTTGCCCTTGCGGTCCACCCGCATGCCGTCAGGAACGCCTTCATGCGGGCCGCCCTCTTCGGTTCCGAACTGACGGCCGTTTGCCAATTTGCCGCCCGGCAGAAAATCATACACGCGGATGTCCTTCCGCTCGCTGTCGTCCACGTAAAGTTTCTTGCCGTCCGGTGAAAACGCCAGCCCGTTCGGCTGGGCCATATCTTTGGCAAGGAGCTGAACGTCGCCTTGCGCATCGAGCCGGTAAATGCCCTGGTAAGGAATCTCCTGTTTCTGGTCTTTGGTAAGATCAAGGGTAGGGTTGGTAAAGTAGATGGCGCCGTCAGGGCCAATCACAATATCGTTCGGGGTATTGAACTTCTTTCCTTCAACCTGGTCCGCCAGCACCTTGTAATGGCCGTCGGGATCGACCTGAATAACCGCCCTCAGCACACTCGCGCAATCGAGAAGATGAAATTCGCGGTCGAACGTGTTTCCGTCGGGATTGCCCAGAGAAATCAAAGTTTCCTTGTGCCCATCGGGATAAACCCTAAAAATCTTGTTTTGGATTTCGTCGCTCACGTAGAGAAACCCGTGCGGGTCCCACACAGGCCCCTCCGTAAAACCGAACCCGGTCGCCACGCGCTTCATTTGCGCATGCCGCCCAATCAGCTTCCAGAACTTTGGCGAATTTGCGCGGAGCTCGAATTTGCGTGGAGCATGCTGCGCCTGCGCCTTCAGCGCGACCGGCAGCGAAAGTAACAGGGCCAATCCGACGATTATTGATTTCATTGAGGACGCCACACCTTTCCATATGTTATTTGCCGCAGCCAACGCCGAGTGGACCTCTCGGGACCATCATTCGGAGCCTTCCGAACTCTCGCTCCCGGTCGGCGGGCTTTTATGGGCTGAGCTAAGAATCAAAAAGCTGGCAAGGTCATCCAGTTGCGCCGAGCTCAGCTTTTTTCCGTAGTCGTCCGGCATGATCGACTGCGGTTCGCGGGTCATCTTCGAGATTTCGGACTTCATCAGAAGATGAAAGACGCCGTCTTCGCTAAGCAATGCGATTGAGAAATTGTCCTCGTTTCGCGCCAGGCCGGACAGAGTCTGGCCAGACTTCGTGACGATCGTGACCCGTTGCCCCTCGGGACTAGGGACCTTATTGGGCTGCACGATCATTTCTCGGATTTCCTCTTCTGAGTGAGTGCGCCCGAACTCAGACAGGTCAGACGCGATAAAGCCCCCTTTGCCGTTCATCATGTGGCAGTCAGAGCATCGGGCGGTGCCGAAAAAGAGTTTTGATCCCGCTGCCGGCTCGCCCTTCAGATTCGCGGTGTTTCCGCCGCCCCGCAAATACCGGATGTAGCTGATAATCTCATCGATCTGCGGGTTCGTCAGGAAGTGGAACGACGGCATCCCTTTGTCGGGAATGCCGCTGCGGATTATCCGCGCCACTTCCTGGTCCGATCTGGCCGATGCGCCCGAAGTGTTAACAATGGCAGGGGCGTGTTCGCCGCCACGCCCATCCAGACCGTGGCAGGGGGCGCAGCGGTTCGCAAACGACCGCCTTGCGTGATCGCGTTGCTGCTGTCCCATGTTTGAGTTGGTCTGTTGAGCAGGGCAAACCGTTGCGATGGCGAAAAGACAGGCGCAGAGGAAGATCGTGCGCCGTGTGGTGGTCGGCGTGGAGTTGCCATCCACATGTCGATGCGCTGCTCTTCCGCACTGCTGCCGGCGCCGCTGCACGGTTCCTATCAAGCCGGCATCGCCCTTCGGTCTATTCATATCAAGCGCCCTTTGGCCGCCCCGCATGGACAAGACAAATCGTCCCAGTCCATAAGCAATTTCGACCGGGTTAGTGTCTCCCTTTTCTGTAAGCGTTTCCGTTCATTTCCTGCTGCCCGCGACTCCGGGCAGTCTACGGCAACCCATGGGCGCTGTCAATTTGCTCGACCGGCAGTGTAATCACACGTTTTCTGTCGGACCTGAATGTCCGACCCCCTGGCGCTGGCGCACGGCGCTGATCCGCGAACAGGTAATTCTGGTCCCGCTCTGACTTCCAGGAAGGCGCACCTGCGCGGCTTTGCGGCGATGCCTGGCAGCAAAACGGGGCAAGCCGTGCAGGATAATTGCTTGACCCACCCGTCCCGGCAAGGTAATTTAGGCGTAGCTCAGGAACAGGCAGAAGGATGCTTGCAGGCTCTTTTCAAGACATCCGTCGAGTCAACCGGTCATTGGTCGAGCGGCCGGTCCTGACCGTTTGAATCAGATAGAAGAGGCAAACTTATGGCAACCAGCTTTCTTTCGCGACGAAAATTTTTTAAGTGGGGAAGCGGTGTCCTCGCCGCTTCGGCAATAGCGGGGCGCCAGGTCCCCGACCTTGCTGCGGCGCCACAGGGTCACGAAGCGCCAGCCGGAGAAGATTACTACGCCAAGCTGGGAGTGACTCCTTTTATCAACGCGGCAGGCACGTATACGATCCTGACGGCGTCCATCATGCCTCCGCAGGTGCGTGCAGCCGTCGAACGCGCGGCCTTGAATCCGGTAGGACTGATTGAGCTGCAAAAGGCCGCCGGAGAATATCTGGCCAAAAGATTGCGTTGCGAAGCAGCGATGGTAAGCGACGGGGCGGCGTCCGCAGTGACGCTGGCAACGGCTGCCTCCATGACTCGCGGGAGAGAGCGCGCCATCCTCAATGTGCCGAACGATGTTTCCGATCTGCCCAATGAAGTGCTGATTCAAAGGGCGCACCGGTACGAATACGATCATGCCATCCGTTGCTGCGGGGTCAAGATGGTGGAGGTGGAAACGCTGGAGGATTACGATCGTGCTTTCACGCCGCGTACGGCCATGGCGCATTTTTTTAACGCTGCACAGGGCGGGCAGATCAGCCGCGAAGACTGGATCCGCATCGCGCACAAGCACGGCGTGCCGGCCTCGAACGACGCGGCTGCTGACGTCCCGCCCATATCGCGGCTGTGGGAGTACACCCAGATGGGGTTTGACCTGGTGCAGTTTTCGGGCGGCAAAGGCTTGCGTGGACCCCAGAACAGCGGATTGCTGTTGGGCCGCAAAGAGCTGATTGACGCGGCCGCGATGAACAATTGCCCTTACAGCGACACGGTTGGGCGCGGCATGAAAGTCTCCAAGGAACAGATCGTGGGACTTGTGGCGGCTGTTGATTGGTTCGTTGACCAGGATGAGGCGGCGATGCGCGCCGATTTCCAGAAGCGCGCTGAGACGATTGCCGCCGCCGTTCAGAAAATTCCATCGGTCGAAACCCGGATTTTTGTGCCGCCGGTAGCCAATAACGTCCCGCACCTGTTGATTACCTATGACATGAAACGGGTGAAGATCTCCGGCAAGGACGTGAAGACCCAGCTCTTGCAGGGAACGCCGAGCATTGCGCTGAACCCAGCCACGGGTGGCAATGCCGGCAGCCTGATGAATGGCCTTCCGGCCGGACCGAACATAATCGTGGTGGGCGTTTGGATGATGCAGCCGGGAGAAGATGCGATTGTTGCCAGGCGTCTCCACGAGGTCCTTTCCAAGGCCAGCGCGGCCTGATTCCCTACTGTGGCGGCAGAACGCGAAAGCTAATTCCTATGAAGCACCACTCCCGCCGGGACGTTTTGAAAGAACTTGGGATGGGGGCTGCCGCGCTTTCCGTGGGAACAGGCAGCGCCCGACCCGGTGCTAATCCTGGGCAGAGACCTTCCGAAAACACCCCCGAGCAGTCCGCGCCAGGCATGCTGATGGCCATTGCCGCTCATCCGGGAGACGCCTTGTTCACCATGGGCGCAGCGGTGGGCCGTCAGGTGAGCACAGGGGGCCGGGGAATTTTTCTCAACCTCACCCACGGCGAGCGGGGCAATCCGGCCATTGCAGAGGCGGAATACGGCGCTATGCAGGTATCGGCCACCGGCAAGGCAGCCAAAATCCTGGGAGCACAGACGGCCTATCTTTCCTACCCCGACGGCGAACTTCCCGACGACGAGGAAGCGCGCTTCGCGGTGTGCGACGCCATCCGGCAGCACAAGCCGGAAATCATCATCACGCATTGGAAGGGCAGCTACCACAAGGACCATCGCGCCTGTTACAACATCGTGGACGATGCGATCTTTTATGCCGGGCTTCCAGGAATCAAACGAAAAGACACGGCCCATTCGGTGGGTAAGCTTCTGTTTGCTGAGAACTGGGAGGACGCGGAGGGCTTCCGGCAGGATATCTATCTGGACGTCAGCGACGTTTTCAACCGCTGGGTTGAAGCCTGCGCGGTTTTCCCCATGTGGAGGGGTGAAACGGGATTTCACTACGATGATTACTACCGGAGCCTGGCCGTGGCACGCGGCAGCCTGGCAAGAATTGGACAGAAAGACAGCAGCCGCTTCAAATACGCTGTGGCGCTGATGTCTCCGCCCGATTACGGCGCCCGTCGCACCGGATCTCTTTCATCACCAGCCATAGGAGGCCAGAGCACGATCTGACCATTCCTGGGGCACGGCACTCCATTAATCCGGCAAGGCAAAACTGAAGATGTCGCTTCCTGCGGCGATGGCAACATACTGCTTGCCGTCCACCGCATAAGCCATGGGGGAAGCGTGCATCTCCTGTCCCGTATTGAAATGCCAAAGCGGTGTGCCGTCGCGTGCGTCAATGGCCTCAAAACTTTCGGCATCGTCGCCGAAGAAGACCAGGCCTCCTGCCGTGGTCATCGTTCCCCCCCAGGAGTTGCCTCTGCCGATCTGAGGATAGCGCCATGCGATTTTCCCGTTGGCGACGTCAAAGGCCACAAAGGTTTTCTGCCCTTGCTCGCCGGGGACGCGTTCAACACCCGTGTTGTAATAACTCTCGCCTTTGACAAAAGGCTGAGGCGTGGCGCGGCTGATGTTGCAGGTGCGGAGGGCCATGAAATAAAAAAGGTGCGTCTGGGGATTGTACGATGGCGAGAACCAGTTGGTGGCGCCCACAATACCCGGGCAAAATTTTGTTCCATCTGGAGTGGGAATCACGCCGGTGGTTATTGGCCGGCCATGGGCGTCAATGCCTTTGGCCCAATTAACCGACGGTTCGAATAGAGTAGCGCCGAGAAACCTGCCATTCGTCCGGTCGAGCACGTAGAGGAAGCCGTTGCGGTTTGCTTCCACCAGCAGCTTTCGCGGCTCGCCCTTGTAACTGCCATCGATGAGGACAGGCGTTTCGACGGCATCAAAATCGCCCAGGTCGTGTGGAGTAAATTGAAAATACCACTTCAGCTTTCCGGAATCGGGATCGAGCGCCAGCACGCAGGCGCTATATAGATTATCCCCAGGGCGTTGCGATCCTTCAAAGTCCGGGGCCGCGTTTCCGGTGCCCCAGTAGAGAGTGTTCGTCTCGGCATCGTACGTTCCCGGCATCCAGGCCGTGGCGCCACCGTGCTGCCAGATGTCGCCATCGCCCCAGGTGCCAAAGTTCGGTTCACCCGGTCCTGGAATGGTCCAGAAGTTCCACACAAGTTTGCCGGTCTCTGCGTCGAACGCTTCAATCCGCCCTCTCACCCCCGCGTCGCCGCCGGCGGGGGCAATAATCACCTTGCCGTTAACGATCAGCGGGGCGCTGGTGGCGCCGTTTGCAGGGTTCTCCTTGATGTCTCCGAACGTCACGTCCCAGATCAGATTGCCGCTGCGGGCATCCAGACACAGGAGGTGAGCATCGTCAGTTTCCATGTAAACCCTGGAACGCCAGACGGCGACGCCCCGGTTGTGGTGCGCGGAGGCATCTTCGATCAGGCCTGTGGTGATCGGGCGGGTGTGGCTCCACAGCATCCGGCCCGTGCGCGCATCTAGCGCATAGGCGTCGTTGGCGCTGGTTATGTACATTACGCCGTTAATCACAACGGGGGTCGCTTCCATCCGTTGGGAATTCCTCGAATGGAATACCCATTGCGCGCGGAGACGGTCGACGTTTTCGCGAGTGATCTGCGAGAGGCTCGAATAGCGCCGGCCGGTATAGTCGCCGTTGTACGAGGTCCAGTTCGCCCCGACGGGCTTGGCCAGCAGATCGCGCTCGTTCACGTCAATACGTGCGGAGACGGGGCCCCGCTGTCCAAAGCATGGGAGCGAAACCAGAAGGAGAATCCCAATCCCGAGAAGCAAAGTTGCTTTAGCGCGGTTCATTCAGTTGAATTGTCTCCTGGGGATTCACGTGGACCTCGCCCAGCGCTCCGCGATCCGAACCCTCTGCGTCCACCAGGTGGACCGAAAGCCAGGCCACGCCCGGCGGGACCTCGATGGTCTTGTCGAGCTTTACCAGCTCGAGAGGAGAAACGTCCATGAGAGGAACGTCGGTGACCGGCATTCCTCCGCGGTCGTAGAGATGAGCAATCAGATGTCCCGCGTAGAATACGCCAAACGATCCTCCGAGCTTCAGGCCGCCTGCCGTCTCGGTCACCGTCAGCGGATTGCTGACCAACCCGGCGTCATTGACGGTCTTGAAGTTCTCTCCCACGCGGGTCGGGAACCATTCGGTGTCAAAGGCGTAGGTCCCTCCCGCTGGAAGATGTACCATTGGGCTGTTTAACTCCGCTTCCATGTAGTATGGCGTGTCCAGCGCGTTCAACGGCCGCAGTGCGGGCATGCCATTCTGGTCGAGATGGAGCCTGGCCCCGTTCAGGTAAAAAATAACCGACGCTTTGCCGGGATACTCTTCCGTCTTTTGGTATTTGAAGCGCTCCACCATAGCATATTGCCGCAAGCCATCCACAACCGCCACCCAACCGGCCGGCGAATCCAGCCAGACCTCCGCCTCCAGGTACTTCCAATGCAAAGCAAACAGGCTGCCGTCGCGGATGGAAAACGAGGGGTGATCGGCCGGTCCGCTGCGTACGTGATAGCTTTCAAGATAAGAACTGTTCGGATTGACGGGCGTAAACGCCCAGAACTGGTGGTTGTATTGCGATTTGTCGCGCGGGTCGGCAGTGTCATACTGGGAAACCGATTGGATGGACCAATCAATCGGATGTCCGGTGATGTTCTTCATCACTGCGTGAAATGTGATGCGCGGAGAACTCGCGCCAAGGCTGATCACGCGTGAGTACTGAAGGCCCGTCCTGGGGTCAGAGGGACCCTCCAACTGGACGGCACACTGCGTGCCTTGCGAGATGACCTTTAGTGAATATTCACCGTCGTCCAGCACGTCGGAGCGGGCGCTCGCCCAGTGTTGCTCATCCTCGGAACCTTCGGGCAGGGGCCAGTCCTTGTCGCCGCCGTAGTTGAACCATTTGCCCTTGGCCGCTCCTTCGGAAGGAGGCAAATACTGGCCATAGTATTGGGGATTTACAAACAAATAAGGATGACCGCCGAATTCGACCTGCATCAACCGTCCGCCCAGTTGCGGAACGATGGTCAGTGTCGTCCACTGGTTCGAAATCTGCTCGGCTTTCCAGCCGTGAAAGTCTGCTTGCTGAACGGTGCAGACGCTCGCTGGGGCATCCTGCTGACCAACTGCAAATGCCGCAGATATCAGGCTAAAACTCAGCGCCAACACCGCGACGGCCGCCACACGCAATCGCATGACTCCTCCACCCACCCTGGGATACAGGCTGCGCGGGGAACATCCTGACGTGAAAATCAGGAGCACCAGACCTGTGTGCCTTACCCGGACCCGAATCTAAAGCGCCCATATGCGGAAACGCAGTTCATTCCCGTTCGCGATCGAGCTTCCTGCATTGCGGGGAAACCGGGGGAACATCTCTGGGCGCAGCGGCCGGAAGCCCGGCGTTTCCAGGAAGCAGAAACGCCGCAATCTCGGGCTCGGATTTCGGCGCATCAAGCCTCGACTGGACCCGGTCCACATAACACGGCGTCCCGCTATCTTGCGGGGTCAAATCTTAATGAAGATCCTTTTCTTGTACAACCAGTAACAGACGTACCAGAGCATGCCCCAGACGACGACGCTGGTTACTATTTCTCCTGTGAGCTGCCCCGCCCAGCCAAACAACCCCATGGTGAAGGGCTGTGCGATCCTGTGGAACCACTCCGCCCCATAGCTGTTCGTAAACAGGTAAATGAAAAGCGGATTCATCCCCACGATGTTGAAGAAGAGGGCCCACTTCTTCCAGCCTTTCACGTCAATCAGCCAGTAGGAAAGCGCCAGAGCCAGCAGACAAAAACCGCCGCTGACAATCACAAAGGAAGCGGTACAAATACGCTTGATGATCGGATCCACGGGATTCAGCGAAAAACCGACGATGACGCCAATGAGTCCCGGAACAACCAGCGTCTTGATCTTGTTCCAGTGGGTGCGGCTGCTCTTCAGCACGCATCCGGCCAGTACCCCCCACATGGTGTGTGCCGTCGTCGGTATTGCGTTGAACGCTACCCAGTGTCCGGCAGAAAGCTGTGGCATGATCGCCAAATCCACCCAGGAGCCAAAGTTGTGGTCCGGGACGAAGGGCTGATTAAATCCTGCAACCGGCCACGTCCGGTACAGCACTTCGGTGATAATGAGCAGCAGGAAGGTAAAGCCAATTTGCGTCCGCGTGGATTTGCGCATCATCAGGAAAGCAACGAGGTAGGTAAAAGAGAGTTGCGCCAGCACATTCCACAACTCGAAGGTGATGTGGCCCGGGCCGATGCAATAGAGCGCCCAGCCAAAGAAGAGCAGCAGCACGGACCGTTGGAGGGCATGATGGAAGGTCTTCGCCCAACTGTCGCCGTGCTCCCATCGCCTGCCGAAGGAGAAAGGCATCGCCACACCGACGATAAACATGAAGAAGGGCTGGACCAGGTCCCAGAAGTGGAGGCCGTTCCAGGGATGATGATCGAGTTGCCAGCCTATGAAGCCAAGCAGGGTGCCGTGTAGAGCCGGATGTCGCAGTAACGAGTAAAGCTCGGTCGATTCCCCGATCAGCAGGAACATGGTCAGACCACGAAAGAAATCCAGCGATGCAATCCGGCTCGCAACCACCGGGGATTGGACCGCGTCCTTTGGGTGTCTAGCCGCTCGCTCCTTAACTCCTTCCATCTCGAACCCCCTCATCTTCTGCCGCTTCACTGCCCACTGGCTTTTGTCAGCACGTGCGCCTGGACGTGCTCCCGCAGAATATCGAGCTTGCTGTTCTGGCCATACCTGAAACCATGTTTCGTCTCGGCCTCAGAAGCTGGAACTCTCCTCAGTAAGGGCTTTCAGGGTTTCCGCTGCGACAGCTTGGGCCATAAGCTTGCCTTAACTTGCTTATGACTTCAACAACTATTTACGCATTGCCTCGAATGGTTGCGAATTTTACGAAAACAGCAATAAAGTTGAGGTTTCTCGGTACTCGACCATCCATGCAAGTGTCACCTGCCGCTTCCACCGTCTGCGGTTGTGCTTCTACCCGGCGGCTGTTGAAAAACGTTTCGAAAGGGTGTCATTCGAGCCCGTGCACCCTCCGCTTGCGAACTGCCCTGATCCCGCATGGAGGGAGAAGGGGATCAGGGTAAACTCCGCGAGGAACCTGCTTCTTTCAATTCCCTGAAACCAAAACAGATTCCTCGGGCCGAAAATGAACATCGGCCCTCGGAATGACTCGCCACATGAATTTTTCAACAACCTGCCAGGATGCTGGAGCTTTTCTACTCGTATGATGGCAGGTGCGCTCATTGGTTGGAGCCGGTCAGGGATTCGGGAGGAATGACATAAGAGGCTGGTCACCATCTCAGAAGGAAGACGGATGCGCGGTCTCGCTAAGTGATCGAAAAACTGGCTCCTCGGGCAGGACTCGAACCTGCAACCCTTCGGTTAACAGCCGAATGCTCTACCATTGAGCTACCGAGGAATGAGGAATCACGGCCCGAGCAGCGGTAGGCTGACGTTCTCATTTATAGCACAGCGCGAATTTCTCAGTCAACGCGACGGAGCCCCGGCGAATCCAGAGGCCCATGGCAGAAATCGCCAGGCCGCGGATAAGGATTTCTGCTGACCGCGAGAAACTGCCTCCGGTCGCTCAGGGGAACGGGAACTTCTCAGTCCAGGACCCTTGTTGTAATGGGGACGGCCTTGAAGTTGTACCACAGCTATCGGGCCGGCGGTACTCACCAGGAGGAGAGAATAGGTCACGCTTTCTTTTCTTCTTCGGCTTTATTGACCGGTTTGTCTATCCCGCCTTTAATGGCGTCCTTGAATTCTCTAATACCCTTGCCCAATCCCCGGCCAAGGTCCGGCAGCTTTCCCGGCCCAAAGATGATCAGAACGATCAGCAGGATGAAGAACAGATGGGTTGGTTGAAGCAAACCTTCCATTTCAAGCTCCTTCTGGTACGGATACCGACATTACGAATAGCATACAATTATAACCCAACCCACGCAAGAACCAAATCAAGATTTGTGGCGGAGGAAAACCATGTCTTCCGGTCTGATCCCGCATCGGCGGCATTGTTTCCGGTAGAGCGCCGCATAGCTCGCCTTGATGTAGTCCTTCTTGCGGTACCCCAGCCGCATGGCCTTCCGGTCGATCCATCCCCCCGGACCTTCCAACTCAATGTAAGTGCCGATGGGTGTCTCATCCAGGGCCGCCACCGGCGTATCCGCGGTCCTGCGCCGGCCCCTTTCAGCGAAGATCGTACGGTACTTCTCGTAGCGGAATATCGGATGCAAACCTAACGATTTAAGGATGCACTGCAAGGTTTCAGCGTCGCAGACCTCCAACTCAATTTCGGGGCGGACCTTATAAGAATCTGAGGGACGCGGAGGCCCCTTGAAGGTGAGGATATCGCGGCCCGCGGTCTTCCGAAGACGCAGCAGCGACCGTGAGCGCCGCAGACGCGAATTGCGAAAGTCGAAAACGAGGTTGCTCTCGAAGCGGCGGCGCTCGACCATCACGAAACCGCTTTCTTTGAGCTTTTTTTTGAAAGCGCGCGGATCATCCACCTTCAGCTTGATCTCAATTTCATAAGGAACTCGATGCCGCATGGAGGGACCGGGAGAGACTAGGATTCGCGTGCAATGATAAAGTCCGGCAGGTAAACCAATGCGTCCTTGTAAATGCACTCCGGGAAGATGCGGAGGCAGCGTTTGGCCTCGTCGGCAAATTCCTTTGCCTTCCTCCGGGCCGCATCCAGGGCGCCATAACGGTCCACCATTTCCAGAACTTCGGCGAACGCCACATTCTCAAATCCACCATCATCCAAAACACGGGAAACCTTCTTTGCATCCACCGGGTCGCACATCTGCAGAAGATAAATGAGCGGCAGGGTCACTTTGCCTTCCCGCAGGTCATTGCCGACGGGCTTGCCGAGCTTCTTTTCGGAAGACGTAAAGTCCAGGACGTCGTCAATCAACTGGAAAGCCAGGCCAAGATTGATGCCGTATGACGCGATAAGGTTCTCCTCTTCCTCCGGACGGTCAGCAAGCAGGGCGCCCGTTCGAAGGCAGGCTGAAAACAGGCAGGCTGTCTTGCGATACGTCAATTCAAAATAGTCGTCCTCGGTCAGGTCCGTTTTGCGGAGGTAGGCCAGTTGCAGCAGTTCCCCTTCAACCATCACCTGGGTAAGCCCGATCAGCAGGTCAAGAATCTTGAAATTCCGCTCCGCCAGGGCGATGCTGAATGCCTGCATATACAGCCAGTCTCCCGCCAGGACGCTCATGTGGTTGCCCCAGCGTGAATTGATGGAGGGCTGGCCCCGGCGGGTTTCCGCCTTGTCGATCACGTCGTCATGGACCAGCGTCGCGCTATGGATCATCTCGTACGCCGCGCCCATGCGAATGGCCGGATCGCCTTCAAAACCAAACATCTTGCTGGCCAGCAGCACCAGGACGGGCCTCAACCGCTTTCCGCCGCTCACTTGCAGATACTGGCCGATCTCAGTAATGGCCTCGATGCTTGAAACCGTCTGCTGGCAGAACTCCTTTTCCACCTTCTCGAGGTCTTCCCGCACAAGGTCAAAAACATCTTTGACGGTCAAAGCTCTCGGCGTAATTACGCGTTGATTGTCTGCTGCCACCTTCATCCTTTGCAAAAACAGGAGCGCGCGTGCATCACGCCGCTGGTAATGAGTGCGTAGAATTCACATCGTCCCACAAAAGCTCGCCAAAGGAAAGTATCTCGTCGCGCCGCCCCGGTCCCGGCCCGCAAGCCATCACTTAAGTCCTAGAGATTTCAAAAAATTGCGTCCAGCCAGAGCTCCCATTTCCTCCGCTGTCATGCCGCGAAGCTCCGCCAATTGCCGCGCCACATCGAGCACGAAAACCGGCTCATTCCTCTTGCCACGGTTCGGTACGGGCGCAAGATAAGGGCTGTCCGTTTCAGTCAGCAGCCGGTCCAACGGGATTTCGCTTGCCACAACCCGCAACTCCTCCGCCTTCTTGAAGGTCACGTTTCCGGCAAAGGAAATCATAAAACCCCAGTCGAGGAACCTGAAAGCTTCCTTGCGGCTCCCCGTAAAACAGTGGAGAATGCCGCCGAGTCCGGAACCGGCCCAATGCCCCGCAATGACTTCCCCGAGGTCATCCCAGGCGTCGCGGCAGTGGATGACGACCGGCAGATGGGTCTCTCGGGCGATCTCCAACTGCCGGATCAGGACTCGTTGCTGGATCTCGCGCGGCGAATGGTCATAAAAATAGTCCAAGCCAATCTCACCGATGGCGACCACTTTCTCTTCGCGGGTGGCGTGGCGTAGCATCTCAAAGTGCCTTTCCTCGGCGCCTCTCGCCTCGTGCGGATGGATGCCCGCGGATGTGTAAATCCAGTCGTAACGCGCGGCAATGGGCACTCCGGAGACAAGATCGTCCGGGCCGCTGCCGCCGCTCACCGTAAGCAGATAACGAACGCCCGCGCCGTGCGCCCGTTCAATCACTTCCTCCCGGTCAGCGTCAAACCGCGCATCGTCAAGGTGGCAATGGGAATCGACAAAGAATTGGCTCATTGATTCATTTATTGATTGAGTGATTGAGTCCCTGGCTGTTGTTCTGGAATTTCTCAATCGTCCCGTGATTCAATCAGCCAATCAACCAATGACTCAATTACCTAAGCTTCGCTCCCTTGGGAACGTCTTCATTGAAGGTGGCCAGCACAGGACGGCCCTCCTCACCAACGGAGGCAGCAACGATCATGCCGTTCGATTCCACCCCGCGGAGTTTGCGCGGTTGCAGGTTGGTGACTAAAACCACCTTCATCCCCACCAGTTGCTCGGGCTTATAGTGCTCCGCGATGCCCGCGCACACCTGCCGGACTTCCGTGCCGATATCCACCTGAAGCTTCAACAGCTTGTCTGCTTTTGGAATGGACTCGGCTGCAAGGATTTCGCCTACCCGCATCTCCACTTTGGCAAAGTCTTCAATCGAGATTTTCTCGCTCGCGGGCGTTGCGGTGGGCGCGCCTGTCGGCTGCACCGGAGCCTGTTCCGTGTTGGCTGGCTTTTCTCCAGATGGCGTTTCCACAGTCTTCTCCTTTTCGGTTGGCGCCTGATGGCCCTTGCGGTCCGCTTCGGCAAATTCATTCAGCCGGGCTACAGCCTCAGCCTTGTCCAAACGAGGAAAAATGGGCTCGGGCTTGCCAACTTTTGTCCCCGGTTTCAGGCTTTGCGATTTCAAATCCTCAAATTTCTGAACTTTAATGTCACCCTCACAGCCAAGCAGCTTCCACAGCCGTTCCGCACTATAGGGCATCACCGAATAAAGCAACAAGCTCACCACGCGCAGCAGATTCGCGACACTATAGAGTGTTGCATCGAGCTTTTCCTGGTCACCGACAGAGTTCGATTTTGCGAGTTCCCAGGGCTTCCACTCCACAATCAGCTTGTCAGCCGCCGAGAGAAAATCCCAAATAGCGCCGAGCGCGCCCGAGAGATCCCAGCGGTCGAAGGCATCTTGGTACGTGAAGATCAAGTTGTCTAATCGGAGGAATATGTCCTGCTGGCCCGCGATGCTTACGCCCTTCGGAACCAGCCCGCGCCTGAACTGTTGCACCATCATCAGCGTTCTACTGGCAAGGTTCCCAAGCCCATTGGCCAAATCAGAGTTATACCGTTGCACCAGCCCGTCATAGGAAAAGCTGGCATCCTGGCCGAAGGGCGTATCGCGCAGCAGGTAGTAGCGCAGGGCGTCGTTGCCGGGGGCGCCGAACGAATCGAGCGCGTCCACGATCGGCTCGGGATAAACCACGTTGCCTTTCGATTTCGACATCTTGTCCTGCTCGTAATAGATCCAGCCGTGCGCGAAGACGGTTTTGGGCAGCGGCAGCCCGGCTGCCATCAGAAATGCCGGCCAGTAAACGGCGTGAAAACGGATGATGTCTTTGCCGATCATGTGGACATCGGCGGGCCAGAGTTTTTGAAATTCGGCGCTGCCCTGCTCGCCTTCGGCGTAGCCAATGCCCGTCATATAACCCGCCAGCGCGTCATACCAGACGTAAACAACTTCTTCGGGATCGTCGGGCCACTGGATGCCCCACTTCAGCCTCCGGCGGCTGATCGAGATGTCCCGCAAGCCGCTTTTAACGAAACTGATCACCTCATTGCGCCGGAAATCCGGCTGCACAAATTCGGGATGCTGCTCGTAAAGTTCCAACAGGCGGTCCTGGAAGGCAGAGAGCCGGAAAAAATAGTTTTGCTCATTGATCAATTCCGCCGGGCGACCGCAGATGTCGCAGTTGACCGGATCGGCGCCGTCAGAAACGTAGCGCTCGTCGAAGACGCAGTAGCGCCCCTGATAGGTCCCCTTGTAGATCACGCCGGGCTCGTTCTTCTGCGCCAGGCGGATGAGCCGCTGGACGCTGATAATGTGCTCGGGTTGGTCGGTGTAGACAAAGTGGGTGTAATCGATCCCCAGCTTCTTCCATACCTCGATGAACTGCCGCCGTTTCTCCGCCACAAAATCCCCGGGCCGCACGCCGGCCGCATCCGCCGCGCGCTGCAGCTTCTCGCCGTGCTCATCATTGCCGGTGAGGAACGCCACGTCGTCGCCGCACATACGCTTGTAACGCGCAATCACATCGCAGACAATTGTGGTGTACGCCGAGCCCACGTGCAGGCGCGCGTTCGGGTAATAGAGCGGAGTGGTCAGGTAAAATTTGTTCATTTTCTGATTTGTTGATTGATTCATTGAATCAATGGGTCAATGAATCAATGTTTCAATAGCTTATAGGCCGCCTGCGCGGCCTGCATTACGTCCTTCAGCGGTACGGATTTTTCATCAGCCAGGCGCCTGCAATCGTCAAATTCCGGCGCGGCGTTTACAATCTCGCCATCGAGTCGCGCTATTTTCATTCTCACCGCCCCGAAAGCAGTTTCAACCTCGACCATCTCGCGGTCCAGCACTTTGCGGCGCGCCCGCGTGATGCGTACGCCGATGGTGGTGGTCTCGCTGAACAGCAGCCGGGTGAGCGCGCTTTCGAATTCCGGCTTCGCAAGCACAGTGACCAGCAGGCCCGGCCGGTTCTTCTTCATCTGGGCCGCTGCACAGGTCACATCGAGAGCGCCTGTCGCGAGCGCCTTTTCCGCAAAGTAGCCGTAGAGTTGCGGATTCATGTCGTCAATGTTGGCTTCGATCACATGGACGGTTTCATCGCCCGCGCCGCCCGGCGCACTCCCTTCGCCACCGGCCTTCTCGCCCAGCATCAATCGCGCGATGTTGGGATGCGCATGGAGATCATTTGCGCCCGCGCCATATCCGATGCGCTCTACTTTCATCGCCGGAACGGGGCCGAATCCGGCCGCCAGCGTTGAAACCAGCGCGGCGCCTGTTGGCGTGACGAGTTCGAATTCAACTCCTGACGAGTAAACGGGAAGTCCTTTCAGCAATTCGGCCGTGGCCGGGGCTGGAACAGGCAAGGTGCCGTGCGCCGCCTCCACGCGTCCGCCACCCACGTTCAGCGGCGAGCAGACCAGTTCCGGATTTCCCAGCATGAAGAGTCCCAGGCAAACACCAACGATGTCGAGGATGGCGTCCACCGCTCCCACTTCGTGAAAGTGTATCTTTTCGATCGGCTGGTCATGGAGCTTCGCCTCGGCCTCGCCCAGCCGCCGGAAAACCTGAAGCGATTTCTGCTTTACAGCGTCGTCGATTGACGCCGCCCCAATCAGCTTCTCAATGTGGCTCAGATGGCGGTGCGGTTGCTTGCCCGGCGCCACGATGTCTACATGATTGCCTGCCAGCCCTCCCCGCATCACCCGGCTCTGGGTGAATTCATAAGGCCCGAGGTCGATTTTTGCCAATTCTCTCCGCAGGCGGTCGTATTCCACGCCCGCGTCGAGGAGAGCGGCCAGAAACATATCGCCGCTGATTCCTGAGGAACAATCGAGGTAGGCCAGATTTATCATTCAGGGTCTTTCTGCTCACCGCTCACCACAGCTTTTAGGGAAACACCCGCTAAGAGCGCGGAAACCTTCAATTTAGGCGTTCGTTTGAAGGATTGTCAATGAAAGGACGGGTAAGAGACCCTTTCGAATGGCAGCGCCGGGCGTCAGTACGGCAGGTTCCTGGATGCCGACCCCGCCCGGGCGGGGTCGGCGCTACGACACAACAAATTCCGCCTAATGCATAAAACGTCCGCGCAATTGGCTCGCGGTGAAGTTCGGATCTTTGGTCATGTCCATCAGCCGGCGCTCCCTTGTCCGGACCGATTCAATCGCCTTTGGGAGACCATCGAGCGCGTCTTTGGGGACCTGGATCAGTCCGTTCTGGTCGCCGTGCAGAATGTCCTGCGGGCGGACCACCATCCCCGCCAGGTGGATGGGCACGCAGACGCGCACGATGCGGAAATTGGCATGGCTCGCCACGGCGCCGCGGGCGAAATAGTGGAAGCCAAGGGCCCGGACCTCTGCAAGGTCGCGGACGGCGCAATCCGTCACCAGGCCAATGGCGCCCAATCGGTTAAAGAAAGTGGCCATCACCTCGCCGCAATGCGCCGTGTAGTCCGGATGTCCGCCGACTTCCTGAAACGCAACCACCGCAGGCTTGGGCGATTTCTCCACCGCCTCAAACAGCTCGACGTAGCCGCGCTCTTCTCTCGGATTGCCTTCGGTCATGGTTTCAACCTGGGCCGTCACTGAGTATCCGCACATCGGCCCGAAATCCGGAAAGAGGCAGCGGACCTGGAGCGGGGTGAATCCCTCGCTGCGCGGCCGCAGGCGCAACTGCTCGATGGCGTTTGAGATGGTGGGCGTATCAATCGTTTTCAGGTATTCGATGAGCGTTTGCTCCCGCTCGTTGTTTTGCATGGTTTCCTCTTCAAGATCCCATTCTCAGCCGCGAGCGCAACAAGAAACAAGCGGGAATTCGGCATCTTCCGGATGGAGCAGCCTGGCGGCGAAGATGGGGAGGCTACATTAAAGCCGGTTTTTCTCCGGTTCGTTTTTTATCGTCTAGTATTTTCAACAAGATCGGTAGCTTTGTTTTCGGTTTGTTTCCGGTTTGTTTTTTCCACAGACACGTGTTTTCAGCAACTTCTCCGCTTTGTTTTTCAAAAAGCGTGTTTTTTTGTCCCATTTTGTGTACTTTTAGCCCCGAAAAACTCGACCCATGCAGGCACTGAAGGGAGACTACCATGCTAGGCCAGAAAAGTCAAGCAAAATCGGCGCGAGCGGGTCAGGGACTGGCTTATATCGGAGCCGGCCCGCCGGCTACAGGTGTTTAATTCGGGCTTGACGACGGTTGCCGTCAAAGTTCGCGTACGGTCTTTGGCCCGCCTGCTCCTTGAAGGCCTGAAGCATCTTCTTCTCGGATTCCCTTGGGTTGGGCGATCGCGACCAATACACCCATCGCTCGCAATCCAGTAGCAGCAGTATTTGTCCGCCAGCATGAGGGCTCCTGGCCCCGCAGCGGTGCCGGTAGAACTGCCGAATGCGGTTCGATACGGGTTGGTTTGTCTTCCCGATGTAGATGATAGGCTCATAACGGAGCCAGCGTTTAAGCTCGTAGTCACGGTCAATTTCGAGGTAAGCTGGAATTGGCCTGCGGAGCGCCAATTCGCATGGTCTGCAGCCGGTATCCAGTCTGTGCGTGCGGGCAATTACGTAAACACCCATTGAACTCTCGTGCACAAGCTCGTCCCATCGCACGGGACCGCACGGCGAAAGGCCGTCTGTTTCGAATATCTCCGCGACCGTCATAGCGAGAAATTATACGCCGAACAAGCACTCTCGCTGCGAGCTACGTTTAACTGCCGCGACGTGCTGCTTTGTTGACAGCAAAGGAAGTGGTGGGGCATTCTAATATCACTGCAACGGAACGGGGTGCAGGCGCAAAGCCGAGTGAAATGCGGCGTTCCGCGGTGCTCGCCTGGAGAGAACGCCGGGCAATTCGCATGCGGCGAGCAGTGCATTCGCGTTGCAGTTCACTGGAATTCATCAAGCGGGCCGGTAGCTCAAGTGGTAGAGCATTGCCCTTTTAAGGCAAGGGTTCCGGGTTCGAGTCCCGGCCGGCTCACCAGCAGTCACCACGCATTTCGGTTTCTCCCGGGCCCGCCTGGTTGGAATCTCGTCCGAGCTCTGGCTGCGGCGCCTCCTTCCTCATTTCAGCACTCGACCTGAAGCGGCGGCGGCAGGCTCGCCGCTCGATTTCGGCAGTGGTTCGCCACTTAATGTACGAAAAAGCTATCCGTTTGTTATGCTGTAAATCGCTGCAGACGGATACTACTTCTGCTGAGGATTACAAAATATGGTGACAAGATCGTTTGTAGCGCCGCCGTCCCGGCGGCAATTTTCAGGGCCGGCAAGATGCCGGCGCTACGGAAGTCCGTCACTCTATTATGCAATCCTCATTAAGAGGCACTATGAGCAAGCTCACACGGCAAAACCACTCCCGTTCACCCAAGCTCGCCTATCGAGATGACCGCTTCATGGACAGTGCCGACGCCCGCACGCTGCGAATCGTGGCGGAATATCTGGATCCGCAGGTGCGCCTGCGCCGGGCGGGGGTGCAAAACACCGTGGTATTTTTCGGGTCGTCGCGGGTGTTGCCCCACGACACGGCGCGTGAAAACCTGCGGGAGGTGATGACCCGAGCAAAGTGCGGCGGCCCGCAGCCCACCCAGGAAGAATTGCGCGCCGCGCGCATGGCGCTGAAGATGTCAAAATATTACGAGCAGGCCCGGGAACTGGCCCACCTGATCACCAGTTGGTCTCTGAGCCTGAAAAACGGCAAGCATTTTCTTGTGGTCTGCTCAGGGGGTGGACCGGGAATTATGGAAGCGGCCAATCGGGGCGCGCAGGAAGCCGGAGGGGTCTCAATCGGCTTCAACATCCGGCTGCCCATGGAGCAAGGCTCGAATCCTTACATCACTCCGGAACTGGGCTTCCTGTTCCGTTACTTTTTCATGCGCAAACTGTGGTTCGCCCAACCTTCGCGCGCCGTCATCGTTTTTCCTGGAGGCTTTGGCACCATGGACGAAATGTGGGAATTCCTGACGCTGATCCAAACCCACAAAATGGGCCATCGCTCAACCATCCTGCTTTACGGATCCAGGTTCTGGAAGAAAGCGGTGAATTTCGACTGGCTGAGGGAGACTGGCACGGTCACCGCGGAGGAGTCAAAGCTGATCCGCTTTGTGGACAGCCCGCACGAAGCATTTGAAACCGTCAAGACCAGCCTGACGCGCCAGCTTCGGCTGAAAATGGCGCAACGGCCTCCCTTCGACTAGCCGAAGCCTTTATTCCAGCCGATTGTTTTAGTATTTCGCAAGCGGGAAGGCTTAGCCCCCGGCTTTTTCGAGCCGCCTCAGGAAAACCTCGATCTCACGCTGAGTTTGCAGATCACCCTTTTCGCAAGCTACGGCGGCGCCTTTGGTATAAACCTCGCGCGCCTCATCCAGCCGCTCAAGCCCCACCAGTGATTTTCCCAATTCGCGCCAGGCGGCCGAGTAATCCGGCTTCAGCCGCAGCGCCTCGCGTAATTCCCGCTCCGCTTCGGCGTACCTCTTTGCCTTCAGGTATTCTCGCCCCAGGCTGTAGCGGACCATCACGTTTTCAGGAGCCTTGGCGGCCATTTCCTCGAACGATTCGAGCGACGATTTTCCCGTTTCGTTTTCGCCCACGGCAGAATCCCATCTCGTTTACTTCAGGTTTTCAGGAATCAGATATTCCACCAGCGCCAGATCATGCCACTCGCTCCCGAGCCTTCCGTGCTTGTGGAAGACGCCGACTTCCCGCCAGCCGGCCAGTTCACACAGTTTGCGCGCCGGGCTGTTGTCGGCAATAATGCGCCCTACGAGCTTGTAGAAGCCTCGCTCGCGCGCCGCATCCTGCATGGCTTTGATGAGTTGCTGCGCCACGCCGTGCCCGCGCAGGCTGCGCTCGATAAAAATGGACAGTTCCGCTACCCCTTCAAAACACCTCCGCGGGCTGTAAGGATTGAGCGCCGCCCAGCCCATCAGGGTGTGTTTCACCTCCGCCACCAGCACCGGGTAACGGTCCGGCCGCGCGGCCAGCCACAGGTAACGCTCTTCCGGAGTAACATAGGCGTTTTCAAAAGTTGCGGCGCGGTCCTGCACGCCCTGATTGTAGATTCTGGCAATCTCCTTTGCGTCGTCAACGCGGGCCTGCCGAATCTTCAGCGGCCCGCTCCATTCTGCCGTCATTGACTCACTATCCTTTCAATTGCGCGGATTGAGCGCAGTTCCAATCTGCCGCAAAGCGCGCGGTGGAGCACGAACTGACTCTCGCAAAGCACAACTTTAAGAGGAAACCGCTGAGGATTGCAAGGATCGCCTTCACAATTGTCATCAGGACGCAGCGGCAGCCAGGCGATCAAGGACCGTGTAAAGCGTGGGTCGAAGAGTATGCGCAAGGTGCGCCGAGGCGCGAATTTCCGCCGCCGTTTGCACCGCCGCTGCACGAGTGAGTTCCGCCGCCGATTTCTCAATCAATCGCTCAAGCCCTTGCGGCTGGACTTCCAGGTGGAATTGGAGCCCCAGGACCCTGCCGTCGAGCTCGAAGGCCTGGTTGCGACACAACCTGCTTTCGGCCAGCAGCGTGGCGCCCTCCGGCAGGTCAAACGTCTCGCCATGCCAGTGCAGGACCGTCATTCTTGCGGGCAGGCCGGAAAATAATCTGCTGCGCTCCGCTTCAAGAGTCAAACGGACTGGAAACCAGCCAATCTCTTTCTCGGGGTGGGGGTAAACCCGTGCTCCCAATGCCTGGGCCAGAAGCTGCGCGCCCAGGCACACGCCCAAAATCGCCTTTTCCTCGCCCAGCGCCTCCTCGATCAACTGTTTTTCGCCGGCAAGCCAATCGAACTGCGCGCCATCGTTCGCACTCATCGGCCCACCCATGATGACCAGGAAATCGAAATCGCCGACCGCCGGCAGCGTTCCCCGTGTGAACTGTTCGGTGACCGAGGTCGAGTGGCCTCGCTCTCGAGCCCATTGGCTGATCGCGCCTGGCCCTTCAAGCGCTACGTGCTGGATGATATGAACACGCATTCTGAACCCGTATGCCAGGGTATCGCCGCCACGTTGCACCGGCATGATAGTTACGTGCAAATTTGCCGGCCAACAGCGGACCCGTCGTTTCCGATTTGCCAAAGATGGATGGGCCAGGCGGGTGGACAGCGCTTGGTTTGGATCAAGTGAGCAATGCCCGTAGCCCTGTTCGTGATCTGCTTCAGGTTCGGATCCACTTCATCCGGAGGCTTAGCAGAAGAAATGAGCGTGTAAGCCTTCTCGCCGCAGCACTGTGCGGTTTACCTGTTCTGAGTTTAGCAAAAGTCTGCAAGTCCCGCCTGGAACTTCGCGGTTTCTGCGAACCCTTCGGGCATCCGCAGCATGGAATTAGCCTTATTCTTCCGGGCCTTGTGCTAAATTCGCACAAAGGTCTTCTTGCGGAACATGTAGTACAGCCCCAGCCAGAGGATTCCCACCGTTCCCGCAGCGACGAGGAAGGGGCCGAATATTCCCAGGTGCGCGCCGAGGCCCGCGAACAGGGTGCGGCTGATGGTTCGGAAGGGAATAATATCCGGAGCTATGTAGGCGACGATGGCGTTCATGCCGAAAACGATAAAGAAGAACGACCAGCGCCGGTAGCCCTTTACGTCGATGACGTAGTAGAACAAGGCCAGCAGCAGGAGGCACCAGCCGCCCGACCACAGCACCATGGAGCTGGTCCAGATGTGCTTGATAATCGGGAATTCAAAGCCCCACAGCCAGCCTGCAATCAGGCATGCCACGCCGGAGCCCGCCAGCAGCAGCGCCTTGCGCTCCTTCGGCTTGGGCCCTCGCAGCAGGTGGCCGGCCAGCACGCCCATCAGCGTGGTTGCGCCGAAGCCCAGGCTGCTGAGGATCCAGGTGTAGTTGGTGCCGTCGCGGAAGCGGCCCAGAACCACGGTATCAACCCACATGGCCAGGTTGCCCTGAGGCGTCATGACCCCGGCGCCCACGCCCGGCACCGGAACGAACATCATCAGCCCCCAGTAGACCACCAGCAGCGCAGCCGCAAGGCCCAGTTGCCAGCGCACCGGCATCTCCACCAGCGCAATCGAGGCTATCAGGTAGCCCGCGGCAATTGATTGCAGAGTGTTGCTGTAAATCTGAAAGTTGCCCAGCGTAAAGAGCAGCAGATGCCCTTGGGCCACCATGCCCAACACCCACAGCACCACCACTCGGTAGCCCACCTTGCGGTAGATGCTGGCGCGGCTGTCACCCCGTTCAACCCGCTTGCCAATCGAGAACGGCATGGCAACGCCCACAATAAAGAGGAAGAGGGGCATGATAATGTCCCAGAAGTCGAAACCCACCCAGGGAGTATGCTCAAACTGTCCGCCGAGCCAGGGCGGCAAGGGATTGGCGAACAGCTTGAAGAATTCCATGACGAACGGGGCCCCGCCAGCGATCCAGAACATATCAAACCCGCGTAACGCATCTACCGATAAGACGCGCTCGGAAGGGGCGACAGCGTGCAGTCCTGTACTCGCTGGTTTCGACTGCTGTGCCTGCGCACTCTCCGTCAACACTTGAGTGGAGTATGCATTCATGGTGTTCTCTCCAATGCGTGCAAAGTTGGATGGAGGGCCCCGGAATCCATCACCGGACGAAGCCCCACAGACCTGGTCTCTGTCCTATATTGCACTGATATACCGCAACCCGAGCGAGGAAGCAAGAAGAAAGAAGTCCGCAGAAACGCCCTTTCCGCCACCGCCGGGAATTGAAGGACCATTCCAACGGCCCTTCGGTTGACCGTTTTGCGCGCGGATGGCATCATACCAAGGAGGGATTGGCTGAATGAAGAAGATTAGAACAAAGATGATATGCGCCGTGGCGGCTGTTTGCGTGGCCGCCACCTTCTGGGCTTTCGGGTCGAACCCAGTAGCCCACGCTCAGCAGGAGCCTGGCCCGGGGCCGACTCCCCAGACAGGGGAAACGGTCTACGCTCCCAAAAAGTCGGCGAAGCCAGACCTTCAGCAGCAGCCGGAAAACCAACCCTCAGAGCAGCCTGAGAAGGCCCCTGAGGAGGCCGGCAAGCCTGCGCCGCAGGAAAAGCAGCCCGAAAAAATCAATCCCAACGAGGTCTACACTCTTTCCACCCAGTCCAACCTGGTGAACGTTGATGTGCTGGTGACGGACAAGAATGGCAGCCCGATCACAGGGCTCTCCAAGACCAATTTCAAGATCACGGATGACGGCGTGCCGCAATCCGTCACCAACTTCTCGACGGCTGAGGCGCCCATCACGGTTGCGATGCTGATTGAGTTCAGCAACAAGTGGTGGGGATATCTTTACCTCGCCCTCGAGGACGCCTATCAGTTTCTGGGTTTTATGCAGCCTCAAGACTGGGTGGGCGTCATTGATTTTGACATGCAGCCGCACATCCTGCAGGACTTCACGCATGATCGTTCTCAGGTGCGGAACGCGCTTGACACGCTGCGGATACCCGGTTTCAGCGAGATCAACCTGTACGATGCCCTTTCGTTCACCATCGACCGCATGAAGAATGTTGGCGGGCGCAAAGCCATCATCGCAATCGTCAGCGGATTTGACACCTTCAGCAAGCTGACTTACGGCGACATGCTCAAAATCGCCAAGGGCTCGAACACGCCCATCTACGCGATCAGTATCGAGGAATTTGTCTCGATTCGTTACGGGGAAAACATTGAAACGCTGCAGGCGCGGAATGCGTTGACTTCAATCGCCAGGTATTCGGGCGGAGACGCCTACTTCCCACGCTTTGAAGCTGCCGTTCCGGACATCTATCAGCAGGTCGCCGGTCAGCTTCGGCACCAGTACAGCCTCGGCTTTATTCCCACCAACAGCACTCAGGACGGGAAGTACCACAAGCTGGACGTCCAACTGGTGGATACACAGGGGAATCCGCTGCTCATCACAGATAAGAAGGGCAAGAAGGTCAAATACCGCGTGCTCTCCCGCGAAGGCTACTACTCACCGAAGGCGTAAGGCAGGCAGCGATGCCCAGGGCCGGCTCGCCAGGCGCTGCCCCGAGCCACGCCTCAACAACCAGCTCACAACCGCCTCAGTGCCGGAAGTGCCGGATGCCGGTCATCAGCATGGCCATTCCCAGGCGATCGGCGGCTTCAACCACTTCATTGTCGCGGACCGAGCCGCCGGGCTGGACCACGGCCGTGGCGCCGTGCTTTGCGGCTTCTTCCACGCCGTCCGGGAAGGGGAAGAACGCGTCAGACGCCACCACGCTTCCCTTCAGTTCATGCTTCAGGTCGCGGGCTTTCATCGCCGCCAGCTTCACGGAATCCACCCGGCTCATCTGCCCGGCGCCAACGCCCACGATCATGCCGTCGCGCCCGAAGACAATCGCGTTGGACTTCACGTGCTTCACCACGCTCCAGGCAAACACCAGCCCGCGCATCTCCTCCTCCGTTGGCTGGCGCGTGGTGGCGCATTTCCAATCCTGAGGTTTGGCGCCTGCCGTGTCTGGAGTCTGCACCAACAACCCGCCTCCCACGCTCTTCAGTTGCGGGCCGTACTCATCGCCGGCGGTCGCTGACATATCAATCAGGCGCAGGTTCTTTTTACCTTTCAGCTTCTCCAGCGCGACCGGGTCAAATCCCGGAGCGATGATGGCTTCAACAAACAGCTTCGACATCTCCTCAGCCGTCGCCAGATCAAGCTTGCGGTTCACGGCAATCACCGAGCCAAACGACGACACCGGATCGACCGAAAGCGCCCGGACATAGCTTTCCGCCAGCGTTTTGCCGATCGCGATGCCGCAGGGATTGGTGTGCTTGATGATGGCCGTCACCGGCTCCGTAAATTCCTGAGCCAGGCGCCACGCCGCTTCCAGGTCCACCAGGTTGTTGTATGAAAGTTCTTTGCCCTGGAGCTGCGGAGCATATGCCAATCCCCTGCCGGCGACGGCTCTGCTGCGGTAGAGCGCCGCGCTCTGGTGAGGATTTTCGCCATAGCGCAGGTCCATGGCTTTCTCGAAGTTCAAATGAAAGCTTTTCGGCAGGCCGGGCGCTGCGCGCTCCTGCAAGGTGGTGGAAATAAAACCGTCATAGGCCGCGGTGGTGGCAAAAGCCTTTCGTGCCAGGGCCAGGCGCGATTCACGCTCAAGCCCTCCGTTTCTGCGGAGTTCTTCCAGAATAGCGGCATAGTCGGCAGGATCAACCACAACCGCAACGTCCTCGAAATTTTTGGCAGCCGAGCGAATCATGGTAGGTCCGCCAATGTCGATGTTTTCAATCAACTCTTCGAATTCCACGCCCGGCTTGGCAGCCGTCTTTTCGAAGGGATACAGATTCACCGCTACCAGGTCGATGACGCTGATCTCATGGTCCTTTAAAGCTGCCGCGTGGGTGGGATTTGACCGGATGGCCAGAATGCCGCCGTGGACGTTGGGATGCAGCGTCTTCACGCGCCCATCGAGCATTTCCGGAAAGCCGGTGAGTTCGGAAACGTCGCGTGCCTTCACGCCTTTCTCGCGGAGAAGCCTGGCGGTGCCGCCCGTCGATACAATCTCGACGCCCAGCTCTGACAGCCCTGCCGCAAAATCAACAATGCCAGCTTTGTCGCTGACGCTAAGCAACGCACGGGTGATGGGTTTCATGAACGCTCCTGAGATAATTGATCTGGATTCAACATGGGAAAAGGTCGGACCACGACAGGAAAACGCTACCGGGATGTCACTGGAGAACGCGCGCGCAGCGCCAGCCGCAGTCTCAGGCGCCTCAGCCTCGCCGACGAGCAGTGCGACAATTTTTTCAAGGCCCTGAAGCTTTACGAGTCAGCTTCCACTGCCGTAAACCGCACCCTGCCGCGTTTGATGGTGACGGAAAACTGGACCCTGTCGCATCCCAGTTCCCGCTTGAGCTGCGTGGTCTTTTCACAAACGAATTTCCGAAACCTTGCAGGGTCAAGATCGTCGGTCCGCTCCCCCACGCGTTGTTTGGCGTTCACGAGGGCATGGAGGAGTTTATCCACCTGGGCTTGCTCGCGGTCTGGATCACAGCAGACGATCCGCGCCACCGAATCCGTTTCCGCCAACGGCCTTCGCGGCGCGGCCTCGCGGCCCTCTTCCCTCGAGCGAAGCCTCTTCCGCCAGAGATCGTTATGGACGGCATATCGCTGCGAGAGACCGTTGAACCGGAAGCGCTGGCTGACGTTCAACCGGCCCGCATCGCTCGCAAAATTTTTGATGACCTGCTCAACCCGGAAGACAGCGTCACTTGGAGGGTGCGGCTTCCCTCCGCTAAAGTAAGCCTCATACTCAATTTTGAGACGGCGGATGTACTCCTCGAGCCTGGACAGTTCCTCGTCAACCGTCACCGGGGGACCTCGAAGGTGAGCGCCAGATAGGCCATTATAACTCCCATCGGCAGAAAACCACTACGACAAAAGCGCCGAAACCGCGAAAACGAACGCCAGCAAGCCTTGTGGTGACTCAGTTCCTGTTTCGTGGCACAGCCATCCTGGCTGTGTTTTTTGACCGGAACACGGGCGAGGACGCCCGTGCCACAATTCAAACTGGGCCGCTCCTGAGACGCTGCGCAAGTTGACCCTTGCTCTGCTGTTGTGTTGAAATGGCCGTGGGGTGTGCAACCCGGCACACCGCCCAGCTACTCGGCAAGGGAGCTACGTCGATGGAAAGCAAAAGCCATGCGAACGCCGCGACGGAAATGCTGCGGCAGATTCCTTCCGTGGACGAACTGCTGGGCCGAGACGGCCTGAAGCGTCTTGAAGCGGAACTGGGCCACCGCGTCGTTGTCGAGGCCGCCCGGACCATCCTGCAAGAAATGCGTGAAGGGATTGCGAAGGGGACCGCTGGAGCGTTCTCACCGGCTGAGCTCGAAGAAAAGATCGCCACCGCCGCCACTGACCTGGCAGCATATTCACTCCAGCCCGTCATCAACGCCACAGGCGTGGTCCTCCACACCAATCTGGGGCGTGCTCCTCTGGCTCGCAGGGCCGTCGAGCACATCGAGGAAATTGCCGGCTGCTATTCGAATCTGGAATACGATCTGGGTGAAGGCAGGCGCGGAAAGCGCGACTCACACACCGACCGCCTCTTCGCGGAATTGACCGGCGCCGAGAGAACGCTGGTGGTGAATAACAATGCCGCCGCCGTCTTCCTCACGCTGAACGCGTTGGCCGAAGGCGGAGAAGTCATCGTTTCGCGCGGGGAGCTGATTGAAATCGGCGGTTCTTTCCGCATCCCGGATATTTGCGCCAAGAGCGGCGCAAGGCTCAAAGAAGTGGGCGCCACCAACCGGACGCGGCTGGCAGACTATGCCGGGGCGATCAATGAACACACCCGGGCGCTGATGCGCGTCCATCCCAGCAACTTTCGGGTTGTTGGGTTTACCGAAAGGCCGGAACTGGCGGAACTGGTCGAATTGGCCCATCAGCATCATCTTCCCCTGATCGAGGACCTCGGCAGCGGATGCCTTTTCGATCTCAGGCCCCTGGGCATCCGGGATGAGCCCCTGGTAGCGGCAAGCCTCAGGGCGGGTGTGGACGTGGTGACGTTCAGCGGAGATAAGCTGCTGGGAGGGCCGCAGGCGGGCCTGATCACAGGCCGACGGGAGTTTCTGCACCGCATCCGCCAGAACCCTCTGTTTCGCGCCCTGCGAGTTGACAAGCTGACCATCGCTGCGCTCGAAGCAACCATCAGGCTTTACCTTGACGGAAACCTTGATGCCATTCCGGCGCTGCGCATGATGAGACGGCCGCTCGAGGAACTGGCCGCGCGCGCCGCTTCGCTCGTGGCCAGGCTGGTGGATATTCCCTCCATTTCCGCCGGGATTGAAGACGGCGAATCGGTGGCCGGCGGAGGCTCGACGCCTGGGCAGTCGCTGCCCACGAAACTGGTTGCGGTGTGTCACGGCAGGCTTGGCGCGCAGGAAATGGAAGCAGCGCTTCGGCGCAACCGTCCGCCCGTCATCGCCCGCGTCGAGAGGGACCGCCTGCTGCTCGATCTGCGGACGGTTTTTGACGACCAGGACGCGGCGATCATTCACGCTTTTGAGCGCATTTCGTAGGGAGTGGTTCTTCGCCATTGCGCGGTACAGCGCTGGGCCGGGTGTTCTGCATCAAATAAGCAATGGAATTCAATCCCATTTCATCGGGCAAATTCCGGGGGAGGCCGGGAGCACAGTGATTGATAGAACAGGCACAATGCGGAAGGTCCGAGCGGCAGCAGTCCTCACCACATTACTGGTAGCGGCCATCGCCTTCGGCCTGGAGACGGCGCAGGCGCGCGAAAAGGAGCCCAAACCCAAGCCCGGACTGCCCGAGCAGATCTCCTCGCTGGGCAAAAAGCTCTACGGGTTGGATATCGAGGACGCAAAGCCGATCACGGATGAAATCCAGAAGCTCGTAGTGGACCACCTGAACACCTGGATCGCCAACCGCACGCCGAGCATCATCGAATTGCGCCAGGAACTCGAGCAGACGTTTTCAAAGCTGGAATACCCTGCGGTTGGAACCCCTGCCATCTTTATAGCGCCCTGGAAGAGCGTGAATCTGATCGGCGCCGGCTATACGCTGGGCTGGAGCAACATCTGGCGCATCAACGTGCTTGTGATCTACGAAAACGAGAACGGCCGCACTCTGGAAGTGACAACCACCGACTTCGTGCCCCGTATTGATATGCACTACGCCATTGTGGCTCCGTCACCTGATGGCAATTTTCGCTTCCTCGCGTATGGCTGGAGGCTCGGGATGAGCCATCCGCGCCTGTCGGCAGTCCTCTACAGCCTTGACGGAAAAACGCTTGAATCTCAATGGAAGGTGGAGAACCTGTTCGACGGCAAGCTTAACGCGAATAGCAACACGGTGGTCATCAGCTATGTCGATCGGGACGAATACGTCCGCCAGACTCAGCAGGGCCATCTTCCGCCAAGACATGAACAGACGTACAAGGTTGCTCCGGAGGGATTGCAGCTTGAAAGTGCGCGCGACGTCCCATTCGGAAGGTGATTGAAGTCAATCGCCGGCGCGGTTATCGTCCTCCATCATGCCCGTCCTTGCCCGCCGGAGCATACCCAATGTAAAATGGGCCATGGCACTGAGCAGCGCATTGGAGGGGTTCCTGTGAGATAATTCTTGACATAAAAGTATAGATTTTGGGATAATTTCTGTTGCGACCCATTCGCAACTGCATATGGTCCTCGCCAAACACCTCGAGCAACGCCGCTCCGTCACCACCCAGCTTCGCGAGCATGGTCTCCGTCTGACCCGCCAGCGCCGCGTGATCGCGGATGTGCTTCAGCAAGCCGGAGAGCACCTCGACGCGCCTGAAGTGCTGCGCAGGGCCCGGCAGCAAATGCCCGGCCTGCATCTGGCCACCGTCTATCGCGCCCTGGAATCGCTCAAGAAACTTGGCATCATTGATGAGCTTGACCTGATGCACGTGAACGGGCACGGGCATTACTACGAGGCCCGCACCAACAAGGACCACATGCACTTCACGTGTCAGCGGTGTCATGCGGTGTTCGAAATTCAGGATGAGCTGTTTGAAAGGCTGAAGAACCAGATCGCAGGACGCCACGGGTTTACCCTCCGCGTGGCGCGGCTGGAACTGGGCGGCCTTTGCGCGAAGTGCGCGGCCAAGGCCAAAGAAACAGGCACTCCGCCCGTTTCCGTTGGCGCCGTCGAGCAAAAGAAGGCGGGCCGCGGTTGCGCGGACGACCGGTAATTCTCCGCACGGATTTAATATGTTCGATTCCTTAGTCATCACGCTGCGTGAAGGCGTTGAAGCCGCGCTGATCGTCGGCATCATCCTCGGCTATCTGAAGAAGGCCGGCCGGGATGAATGGGTCCCGTTTGTCTGGTGGGGAGTGGGCGCGGCGGTTGCCGTCAGCGCCGCCGCTGCTTTTTTTCTCCAGAAGTGGGCCATCAGCGAAGACGCCTACGAAGGCTGGATGATGTTGCTGGGCGCCGTGTTTGTGGCCTCCGTGGTGATCTGGATGATGCGGGCGTCGAAAGGGCTGAAGAAGGAAATTGAGAGCAGGATTTCAGACCTCTCCATCAAACCGTCGCGCTCGGGAGCCTGGGGAATCTTCGCGCTGGTGCTCCTGATGGTGGCCCGCGAAGGCGCCGAAACAGCGATCTTCCTGGGCGCCGTTTCATTGCGCACCACCGAGCTGATGAACCTGATGGGGGCCGTGCTGGGCCTGGCGTTGGCCATAGGACTGGGCGTGGCCTTCTTCAAGGGAAGCATCAAGGTTAACCTTCGCAGGTTTTTCAGCGTCACCAGCCTGGTGCTCCTGGTGGTTGCGTTTCAATTGCTGGTTTCCGGTTTGCACGAGCTTTCCGAGGCCCAGATTCTTCCTTCCAGCCGCCGCGAAATGGCCGTTATCGGGCCGATCGCCAACAGTGACACTTTCTTCTTTGTGGCCATCATTGCGCTGTGCCTGTTTCTGGTCCTGGCCGAGAGAATCCGGACCGGGTCAGTGTCAGCCGATGCGCTTTCGCGCATGGCCGCGCCGGAGCGCCGGAAGATGGTTGCCAGCCAGCGGCGTGAACGCTTCTGGAAGACGGCGGCGAGCGCCGTGGGGCTGATCATCATCATCCTGATCAGCGCTGACTATGTTTATTCCCGGGTTGCCCAGGTGGTCCGGCCGCCTGTCGAATTGGCGTTTATCGGCAACATTGCTCAGGTGCCTGTTGATGGGTTGAAAGACCACAAGCTGCACACCTATCAGGTGGAAGCCGGGGGCAAGCAGGTGCGATTCATCGCCATCCTGGACTCGTCAGATACGGTCCGGGTGGGGCTTGATGCCTGCCAGATTTGCGGCGACCAGGGATACTACCAGCAGGGCCAGAACGTGATTTGCCGGAACTGCGCGTCCGCCATTTACGCCCCGACCATCGGGTCGGCTGGCGGCTGCAATCCCGTCCATATTGACTATCTGGTGCACGGCAACATGCTGGAGATTTCAAAGGCCAGTCTTGAAAGTTCGGCCCGCTATTTCCACTAAGGCTTTATGTTAAGCAGAATTGTCGGCAGATCGCTCATACGCCGGCGAAAGCGCAAACTGCTGGGCGTCGCAGCCGTGGCTCTGGGGATTGGGGTTACCACGGCGGCAGGAACGCTTTCTCTGAGCGTAGGGGACCGCGTGGCGCACGAGCTTCGCTCGTTCGGGGCCAACATTTCTGTGACCCCAGCCGCGGATAGCCTGTCGATCGCCGTGGGCGGAGTGGACTACCGGCCTGCCGGCGCCGGCGCATTTCTGCCCGAATCCAGCCTGCCCGAACTGAGAAAGATATTCTGGCGCAATAACATCATGGGGTTTGCCCCATTCCTCTACGCGCCCGCCACGGTCGAGGGGCGCCCGGTCGTCGTAATCGGAAGCTGGTTCAACCACGCCCTCGAGGTGCAGCGTGGAGACGTTTTCCGCACGGGCTTGGAAAAGCTTCATCCTGGATGGAACGTCGAGGGAAACTGGCCGCAAGACGGATCGCAGCAGTGCCTGGTGGGCATTACCCTCGCGGGGGAACTGGGAATCAAGCCGGGAGCCAATTTGATTTTCCAGAGCAAGGGCCGCCCGGACTCCACGATGGCCCTCGCGGTGAGTGGCATTCTCGGGACCGGAGGAGAGGAAGACGATGAAGTTCTGGCGCCGCTTGCCGCGGTGCAGGAATTCACCGGCCTGCCGGGAAAGGTGCGCCGCGTGGAAGTGAGCGCCTTGACCAAGCCCGAGGATGAATTCGGCCGCTCCGACGTCACCCGGCTGAACGCCGCCGACTATGAGCGCTGGTATTGCACGCCCTACGTGAGTTCAATCGCCTGGCAGATTCAGCAGGCGGTCCCCGGCTCAGAGGCCAGGCCCGTCTATCGCGTGGCCGCAACGGAGGGCTCGATTATCAAAAACATCAGCCTCCTGATGACGCTTCTTGCCGTGGCAGCGCTGGTGACGGCCGCCCTGGCGATGGCTTCGCTGATGTTTGCCATCATTCTGGAGCGCCGGGCGGAAATCGGCCTCTTCAAGTCCCTGGGAGCCACCAACCGCCGGGTGGCGTCAATCTTTCTGCTGGAAGCTTTTGGAGTCGGCCTTGCGGGCGGCATTGTGGGATACGGGCTGGGGAGCTGGATGGCAAGCCGGTTGTCGCTTGCCGTTTTCGGCGTTCCGACCGGAATCGAATGGGTGATTCTGCCCACGGTCCTGACGCTGGCCTTGCTGGTGACATTGGCAGGAAGCGCTGTCCCGCTGGCCCGGGGACTGAAAGTCTCACCCGTCGCGGTGTTGAGAAATGAGTGAAAGAGCTGAACAACCCGGAAAGCGCCGTTCGCTTTTCTGGCGGCTGTGGGTCCGCTCTCTGGTGGTAAGGCGGCCGCAAGCCGCGCTGGCTGTGATTTCCCTGCTGGTTGGGGCCTCGCTGGCATCGATGCTTCTCAACCTTTACGGCGACGTTCACCGCAAGATGACCCAGGAGTTTCGTTCTTACGGCGCCAACGTCATTCTCAGCAGCAAGGCAGCGGCCTCGAGCGGCCAGGCAGCCCTGGGGGCCTTGATCGACGGAGCAGTCTTCCAGCGGGTGGAATCCCTGCAATCCGGGGTGAAAGGTCTTGTCGCCGCGCCGGTGCTCTACCTGGTGGCGCGCGTTTCACGCGTGCCGACGGAGCCCCGGCTGCCGGACTTCGAAAACGTTGTCGGCGTGGGATCTGATTTCGCCGCCTTGAAGGCCCTGGTGCCGGGCTGGCGAATCGCCGCCGGAGCAGATGAGGGTCCCCTCGGTCCGGGCTCATGCGCCGTGGGGGCGCACCTTGCCGAGCGCTTCCGGCTGAAGCCGGGAGACTCGCTGAAACTCACAGCCGGCGATGGCTCGGCGGCATCCGAAACTTTTCAAGTGGCAGCCGTGATTTCCACTGGCGCGTCGGAAGACGACCAGGTTTTCGTTTCTCTGCCAGAACTGCAGAAGCTGGCTGGCCTCGAGAGCAAAATCAGCATGATTCAGATGAACATCCCCGGCCAGACGGTCGACATCGAGCGGGGCGTTCATCAGATGGCGGCAGCTTTCCCCCAGCTTGACGTGCGGCCTGTCCGCCAGATTGTGTATTCTCAAGGGAAGGTCCTGCACACCATCCGTGGACTCTTGATTTCTCTGATGGGTCTGATTCTGGCGATCATCGCTCTCTGCGTGATGGCCACCATGACGGCCATCGTGCTGGAGCGAAGAAAAGACATCGCGGTGATGAAAGCGTTGGGGGCCACCAACCAGAAAGTCACCCGGTTGTTTCTGGTGGAGGGCGCAAGCCTGGGGCTAGTGGCTGGCCTGGCAGGATTTGCGGCGGGCGGTTTGCTGGCCGCCCAGGTAGGCCAGCGGCTTTTCGGCGTGAGCCTGGGCGTGGTGTGGTGGACGTTGCCGCTGGTCTGGGGAGCCACCATTCTGCTGGCGGCGCTGGCCACCTTCTTCCCCGTGGGCATCATGCGCGGCATTCAGCCGGCCACCGCGCTTAAGGGAGAGTAATCCGTTGGCCTTCATTGAAGTTGAAAATCTGACCCGGCGATACGGCGCATCCATCGCCGCCCTGCGCGAGGTTTCCTTCTCCGTGGACAAGGGAGAATGGATTGCTGTGATGGGCCCGTCCGGGTCGGGAAAGAGTACGCTGCTGAACATCCTTGGCGGGCTCGATGCGCCGAGCGAAGGCGCGGTCCGGATTGGCGGCGAGGAAATCGGCCGGCTTTCTTCCACCGAGCTGGCGCGTTTTCGCGCCGAAAAAATCGGCTTCGTGTTCCAGCAGTTCCATCTGGTGCCTTACCTCACGGCGGTTGAAAACGTGATGCTGGCGCAGTATTTCCACAGTCTCGCGGACGAACCGGAAGCGCGCCAGGCGCTGGTGCAGGTGGGTCTGGGTGACCGTATCCATCATCTTCCCTCGCAACTCTCGGGCGGCGAGCAGCAGCGGGTCTGCGTGGCGCGGGCGCTCATCAACCAGCCCAACCTGATTCTTGCCGACGAGCCCACCGGGAACCTCGATGAAGTCAATGAAACCCTGGTGATGGGCCTGTTCACCGAATTGCATCGCGAGGGCCACACCATCGTGATGGTGACGCACGACCCTGAAATCGGCCGCATGGCGGAGCGACGCATCGAGCTCCACCATGGAAGGCTTTCGGAGGTCTCCGTCTTCCCGGTCTACGAGCAGGAACTGATCGAAAATCTTCTCAAGGCCGTCTGGCACTACGAGGAGGATACGGGCAAGGAGATTTTCCCTTGCTCTGAACTGCCGGAGTTTCCCCAGAACCGTGCGACCTTCCTGTTGATGGCCCAGGAAGGGCTGGTGCGGCTTGACCAGGACGACCGGCTGTCATTCACCCCGAAGGGCCAGCGGCAAGCCAACCACGTGATCCGCCGCCACCGGCTCTCCGAGCGGCTGTTCTATGAGATGTTCCAGATCCACAAAGATCTGCTGGATGAGAATGCCGGCAAGATTGAGCATAGCCTGAGCGCCGAAGTCACCGAAAAACTCTGCGTGCTCCTCAAACATCCCGAGACTTGCCCGCACGGATCTCCGATCCCGCCGGGAGTCTGCTGCCCCAGGCGGTAGGGACCCGCTTGCGCCCTCACGAATACCGCAGCCAGCGCCGCAATTCCTTAAGCGAGGGCCGCTTCCCATACATCAGGATGCCGACACGGTAAATCCTGGCCGAGATACGAATCGTGTAGAAGGTGGTTGCGATTGAAAAGGCCAGCGCCAGAACGATCTGCCAAAGCGGCGGCGTCTGCATGGCCACGCGAAGCGTCATCAGAATGGGCGAAAGGAAAGGCGTCATCGACAGGATGACGGAAGTGGTGGAATTGGGATTGTTCAGGATTACATTGAAGAGCATGAAGCTGCAGAGGATCAACAGCGTGAGCGGCATCTGCGCCTGGCGCGCCTCTTCGTCGTTCGAAACGATGGCGCCGGCCGCCGCATAAAGCGCCGAGTAGAGGAAATATCCCGCCAGAAAAAAAACCACCAGATAAACCAGCAGCATGGGGGACAGATTGATGCCGGGCGTGGCAGCGCCCGGACGCACCAGCGCCGTGACGCTTGCCGCGGAGGCAAACAGCGCGCCCACGGTCACCGCCCAAATCAGGTATTGAGTGAGCGCCACGGCCCCAACGCTCACAATCTTTCCCGTCAACAGGTCGAAGGGCTTGACGGATGAAACCAGGATTTCCACCATGCGTGTGGTCTTTTCTTCCATCACCGAGTGCATGGTTGACATCCCGTAAACAATCAGCGTCATGTAAAGGACCATGCCGGCGACAATGGCGATGGCGAAATTGGTTTCGCTGGGGTCCTCCGCTTTTTCGGACGAAGCGTTCACGAGCTGGACCTGCACCACTTTGAAGACGTTCTTCATGGCGCTGGCGCTCTTCCCCTCGGCGCTCAGCCGCCGCGCAATGATGGCCGCGTTCACGGCCCGCTCGATGGGTCCCATCAAAGCCGCCGCGTGCATGCCTCTGGCATGGAACTGCGCTGCGGCAGTCCCTTTCAACAGGCCTTTCGGCAGCACCAGAATCCCGTCAATTTCATTCTGCATGACCTGGGAATTGAGATACGCCTCCGTCTCCGGCGCAGGATGTTCCACAACCTGGACCACGTCAGGCTTGGGGTGGGTGGTTGATTTGCCCTCGGTCAGCGCGTTTTCGACCGCGCCGCCGACGCCGCCCACTTCGTCGATGATGGCAATTCTGGTGGAATTTCGGGAAGTTCCTCCCGAGAGAAAAATGGAAATCACCAGGACGGCCATCGAGAGCAGCGGCAGAGCGAGGGTCCCCAGAATGAAGGCCTTGGTCCGCACCCGGGTGACGTATTCACGTTTGAAGATCAGCCAGATCTTACGCATTGCGCTCCGATACTTTCTCGATGAAAATGTCGTTCAAGGGAGGCTCAATCAGTTCAAAACGGCGGACCTGAACGCCGCGCTCCACGGCGCTCTTCAGGATCCGCTGCGCGTCCGCCCCGGGGCGCAGAGTGATGTCAACCATCTCGCCATACGAGTTGATTCTTTCAATAACGCCGGGAAGCTGAAGAAAAGTCTGGTCGCCTGCAAATTCCATCCTGACCGTGTTGTTGCCATAAGACTTCTTGATGGCCTTCAGGTCTCCGTCCAGAAGCTTCTGTCCTTTGTTCATCAGGCAGATGGAATCGCACATCTGCTCCACCTGGTCCATGCGGTGTGTCGAGAGGATGATGGTTGCGCCCTGATTGCGGAGTTCCAGCATAACGTCCTTGATGAGGGCGGCGTTGACCGGATCGAGCCCCGTGAAGGGCTCATCCAGGATCACCAGCCGCGGCCGGTGAATGATGGCGGCAATAAACTGGACTTTCTGCTGCATGCCGCGTGACAGGCTGTGGACCTCGACGTTCAGCCGGTCCGCCAGCCCCAACCGCTCGAGCCAGACGCGCGCGCGGCGTTCCGATTCCGCTTCCGAAAGGCCCTTCAGCGCTCCCAGGAAGCGCAGGATTTCAAGCAGCCGCATCTGCCGATAGAGCCCCCGCTCTTCCGGCAGATACCCGATCAGGTCCTGCGTCCGTTCGCTGAGCGGCTCGCCCAGGACCTGGACGGATCCCTGGTCGGGAATCAGGATGCGGACAATCATGCGCAGCGTGGTGGTTTTGCCGGCCCCGTTCGGCCCCAGCAGACCGAAGACGGCCCCTTCCCTGATTTCCATCGTCAGGCTGCTGACCGCATCGAAGGAATCGTAGCGCTTCGTAACCTTCTCAAGGCTTACTGCATTCATGTTGGTTCGATCTTGCCTTTACCCCGGTATCCGAAGCTGCGGCCAGGGAAAGAAACCGATGGGGATTTGTAGCATCAAACTCAGATGGTATTCAACACTCAACCATTGCGCGTGCCGGTCAATCTGCAGCCTGCTGCCCCTGGTGGATGCGCGGCTGTACGAAGGTTCGCGCATAAGATAAGATAACGCTTCTGTTGAAGATAAGACAATAAGGAAGGGACCTGACATGATGAGAAATGTCGTCATTATCGGCTCGGGTTGCGCGGGACTGACTGCGGCCATCTACGCCGGCCGCGCCAACCTGACCCCTTTGGTGGTCCGCGGGCATGAAGCGGGAGGCCAGCTCACGCTCACCACCCTGGTGGAGAATTACCCCGGTTTCCCCAAAGGCGTCCAGGGGCCCGAGCTGATTGAACTGATGCAAAAGCAGGCGGAGGAATTTGGGGCCGAATTCCAGGAAGGCGACATCACCCGCGCCGATCTTTCAAAGCGCCCTTTCACGCTGGAACTGGGCAAGGAGACAATTGAAACGCAGGCCCTGATCATCGCCACAGGGGCCTCAGCCAAGCTGCTGGGGCTGGATTCCGAGCGCAAGCTGCTGGGCCACGGGGTCTCAACCTGCGCCACCTGTGACGGCTACTTCTATCGCGGCAAGGACGTGGTGGTGGTGGGCGGCGGCGACACTGCAGCCGAGGACGCGCTGTTCCTTACCCGCTACGCCAAACAGGTGAACGTGGTGCACCGGCGCGACGAGTTGCGCGCCTCCAAGATCATGCAGCAGCGCATGTTCGACAGCAAGCTCATCCATCCGATCTGGAACACGGTGGTAACCGACGTGCTCGACCCGGCCAAAGGCGAAGTGACGGGCGTCCAGTTGAAAAACCTCCAGACAGGAGAAGAATCGGTCAAAGAGGCCCACGGTGTCTTCATTGCCATCGGACATTCCCCCAACACCGCGCTTTTCAAGGGCCAACTCGAGATGAATGAAGTTGGCTACCTGGTGACGCACGATGGTTCGCAAACCAATGTTCCCGGCGTCTTTGCAGCCGGCGACTGCCGTGACCACATCTACCGGCAGGCAGTGACGGCCGCCGGAACGGGCTGCATGGCCGCCATGGACGCTGAGAAGTTTCTGGCCGAAGCTGCGCATGCGCGATCAAAATAGTTGCCGGCGGCGTGCCAGCCCCGAATCTGTTAACGTGGTAGTTGGGTCCCCGACAGGGACCGGAGATTGCCTTGATTCAAATCGACCCCATTCGGCAATTTGAGGCCATGACGGACTGCCCCGATGAGCAGATTGACCTGGCAGAGGCGGCCCTGGCCATTGCCGCCACCGAATATCCCGGACTCGACTCGGCGCCGTGGCTCGAGGAACTCGATCGGCTGGCCGCCCGCGTGCAGGCCGATCCCACATTTTCTGCCCTGGCCAATATCGCCGCCATTAACGCCGTGCTGTTTGAGGAAGAAGAATTCACCGGCAACGCAAAGGAATACGACGATCCGCGCAACAGCTATTTGAATGATGTGCTGGAACGCAAGAAGGGAATCCCCATCACCCTCTCGCTGGTTTATACGGAGGTTGCGCGGCGAAAGGGAGTGCCTCTGGCCGGGGTAGGATTTCCCGGCCACTTTCTGGTGAAGCATCCGGGGCCGCCGGCGGACATCCTGGTTGACCCTTTCCACCGCGGGACCATCTTGTCCGTTTCTGACTGCGCGGCGCTGCTCAGGGAGCACTTCGGGCCCGAGGCCGAGCTTAAGCCGGAATTCTTTGCCGCCTCCACCAAGAAACAGATCCTGGCCCGCATGCTCAACAATCTGAAAGGAACGTACTATCGCCGCTGCGATTATGGCAAGGTCCTCACCATGATCGAGCTTTCTCTCGCCACCCGCGAGGACGTCCTCAGCAACATCCGCGACCGCGGAATGGTCTATGTCGCCATGCGCCGGTATTCCGACGCCCTCAGAGAATTGAAGGTCTATCTGAAGCTGGCGGAAGGCGAAGATCCCGAAGTCCAGGAAGTCCTGCAGATGGTCGGCCGCCTGAAGGGCATGATGAATTGACGCGCGGCCTCACCGCTCTTTCAGGCACACGGCCATTCCATCGCGCAGCGGAACAATCGTGGTCAGCAGGTCCTTGGATTTGTAAATCAGCCGGTTGAATCTCTGGATGGCGCGTGTTTCCGCATCGTCCACGGCTGCAGCCTGCGCCGCTCTTCCAAACCACAGCACGTTGTCGGTGATGAACAATCCTCCCGCGCGCACCCTGGGGACCGCCAGCTTGAAGACTTCAGGATATTGCGTCTTCGAGACATCATTGAAAATCAGATCAAAATGTCCCGGCGTCGCTTTCAGCGATCGAAGCGCGTCGCCCACCAGGATTTCGACGCGGCCCAGCACTCCAGCTTCGCGCAGCCAGGCCCGCGCGCGCTCGGCATTTGCCGGGTCGCCGTCCGTGTAGAAAACTTTCCCGCGGGGCCCTACGGCCCGCGCCAGCCACAGCGTTGAATATCCGATGGCCGAGCCCATCTCAAACACCCGCCGCGCGCCGACCATCAGCGCGAGCTGGTGCAGCACGCGGGCGCACGCCGGCCCGACAATCGGAACTTTGTGCTCCGCGGCGTAAGACTCCATCTTCCGCAGCACGGCATCCCGCGCCGGCAGCAGCGAATCGATGTAGCTCTCCACTGGCAATTCAAGAATTCCTGGCATTTTGCCTCCTTATTCTCTCTCCGGTGTTTCATACGACCGTATCGCCGGGCTTCAAGCTAGTAGCGCCGGGTTTCAACCCGGCATTTTCGCTTTTGTCACCGCTGCCGACCCCGCCCCGCCGGGGTCGGCGCTACCACGGCATCAGGCCACGGGTTTCAGTTGCTGATGGTTCGGATTGGTCCACTCCATAACGGCTCCGCGCTTCATTAATTCTTTCGCCAGCGCGCCCGCATCAACCGCCTGCACCGCCTGCTTCCTGCCAGCCGCCATAGCGGCCGCAACGCCCGCCGCCTCTCCCATAATCATGTAGACCGGCTCCAGCCGCAGCGCGCCATAGCCGATGTGCGAAGCCGAAGCGCACACGGGAACCAGCAGGTTGCCACACTCCTGGCGTTTGGGCGCGAGCGCGCGGTAGGGAATCTGGAACGGGATGGTCGGGGCCTCCACGTCGCCCTCGTTCTGCGCGTTGCCCGTCTCATCCACGTAGCGCTGCACGTTGTGCGAGTCCGTATTGTACGAGCCCATTCCGATGGCGTCAGGCTTTGCAACTTCGGTCTCAAGATCGCGCTGCACCATCACGTATTCGCCCACCATGCGCCGCGATTCCCGCACATAAAGCTGGAAGGGCCAGTTCCCCGTGTCGGTAAATTCATCCTTCGCCAGGCCCCACTCCAGCATCTCGCTGCGCAACTCGCTGGGCACGCCACGGTCGTGGCCGAGAAAGTAGAAGAACCCGGCGGTATAACCCGCGTGTTCGCGCCATGATTCGCCCCGGCGCTGGTAACCGGCGTTGGGATAATCCCAGTTTCTGCCGATGTAGTCCGTTGAAAAAGCTCCATTGTTGTTGATGTCGGTCTTGCCGTTGGGCAGCGGCGAAATACTGATAAGCTCCTCCAGCCGCGGAGGAATTTTCTTCGCCTTCGCTGTCGCCTCGATCAACCGGGCCAGCAGTTCGTACTCATGCGGGTTGTAATTGTCCGGCCGGGGAATCGGGACCTGATTGCTCTTGTCCTTGGTCAGGCACAGACGGAAGTTGTACGCCTGAATTTTCCTGTCGGCCGCTCCGGCCTTCCCGCGCGCGCCATGATTGACGTTGGGCAGCAGGCCGTGGCGCGAATCGTAAGCGGAGACTGGGACCTTGAACCAGTGCCCGGCGTATTCGTGCCCCTCGCGCGCTCCGGCGAGGGATTCATCATACTGCTCCCGGCCCTCGCGCCCCCAGGTGAACGCCGCTCCGGACTGCGCCATCAGGTCGCCTTCATAGCTCGCGTCAATAAAAACCTGGCCGGAGAAAACATCGCCCCTTCCCGTCGTGAAGCTGGTGATGCGGCCGCTTTTCCTCTGGATGGCGCCGTGCTCGCGCAGCCGGGTATCATAAACCACGCTCACCCCGGCCTCGCGCGCCATCGTTTTGAAAACATCTTCGGCAACGTGCGGCTCAAAATCCCAGGCGACGTCCTGGTTGTATTCCCGCCCCACGCGCTTGAAAAACTCCAGTGAAATGCCGCCGATGGTTTCCACTCTTCCCGTGTCGGTATGCCCCAGCCCGCCGGAAACCATCCCTCCAGCGTGACTGCCGGGCTCAACCAGCGCCACCCGCGCTCCCTGCCGCGCCGCCGCCACCGCTGCCGCAACGCCAGATGCCGTCGCTCCGTAAACCACCACGTCATAAGATTGCTCGGCGCCAAAGGCCCGCGAAGAAGCGAAAAGCGCGCCGCCCAGCCCAGCCAAAGATTTCTTCAGGAAGACCCGCCGCTTCATTCGCTTCTCCGTTTAACCCGCAGGCAGCCGGACATAAAGTATTGCTCAAAATTCCCAAACACAACAGAAGCTTGTGAAAAAACCGGAAGGGCTGATGGCGGAGCAGCAATGAGCAATCGACCCCTTGAGCCTTTCTGGAGGGGGTAAGCCCTAAGGATGGGATGACACTGCTCGCCACGTCGGCTTAGTCTACGCATACTATGCGTAGATTAAGGGCTTTATTCTACGCACGCCTGAAACCACCCGGCAGGATTTGGCGGCGTGCGGGGGCGGTTTGTGGATTCGGAAGGCGGGCAATGCAGCGTGGCGGGTGAATAGCGGCGCCGGGCGTGATGGCCACTTCCACCCGCCCGTAGTCCATCCCACATACCGCATGCCACCTGCCATATGCCACCAGCCACCTACTAGCTGCCGTCTACCACCTACCGCCTCGTCGTCTATCGGGCAATCCCCGCAGTATGGTATCTTTAGACTATTCCCTGCACAGGCCATTGAGTATTCCTGATGCTGATCGGTCACGTCGCCGTTGCGCTGGGCGCCAAGAAGGCAGCGCCTAAAACATCGTTTGGCACATTGCTGCTGGCGGCCCAGTTGCCTGACCTCATCTGGCCGCTGTTCCTGATGCTCGGCTGGGAGCGTGTCCGGATTGTCCCCGGCATCACGGCCGCGAATCCGCTGGAGTTCGTCAGCTATCCGTTTACTCACAGCCTGCTGGCCGTTTTCGGCTGGGCGATGCTGCTGGCCGGGCTTTATCTCATCTTCAAAAAGAGCCAGCGCGGCGCCTTGGTCATCTGGGCCTGCGTGATGAGCCACTGGCTGCTGGATTACATCAGCCACCGCCCGGACCTTCCTCTCTATCCCGGCAGCCAGTTGGTCGGCCTGGGAGTGTGGAACTCGATCTCGGTGACGCTCATCATTGAAGGCGGCATCTTCATCATCGGCGCCATGATTTACAGCCGCACCACCCGCCCGCGCGACAGGATCGGCGAGTACAGTTACAAGACCTTTATCGCGCTACTGGTCCTGATTTATCTGGCATCACTCGCCGCCCCGCCTCCGCCCAGCGTGGACGCGGTGGAGTGGGCCGGAGTTTTCTGCTGGATTTTCCTCGCCTGGGCCTATTGGATCGACGACCACCGCGCCATCGTCACGCCCCTTCCGCCGCCTCCCTCGCCATCCGTTGGACTGGTTGATTGATTTGTTCCCGTTGTAGCGGCGCGGCCAGCGGCATCGGCAATTCTCGCGGGCGGGTGGCGCAGATGCTTGCCTCGCAGCAGGTAGATTCTCTCTTGAATATCAAGGGTATTTTTTCTTTTGAAGGTGAAGGAAACTTTTCTTGTTAGCGGGTAGCCACGGTCAGTGTTGTTCTGACCGTGGGGTTTTTATCCGCGATATCCCTTCGGTAGCCGCGCGTAATCAATTTTGATCGGGCAACCTTGGACCTTGCTCGCGAGCCCTCCAGGACCTCGATCATCGTCTGGTATTCGGGCGCATCGAACGGCCGAACCGAACGGCGCAGGTTGACCGTCACATAAAAGATCCGATCCGTGGTACGCAGACGATGCACATTCGACATGGCGGCGCTAATCTACGCCAAATTCACACAGTCTGGTAGCTATGGACAAAGCTTGCTTGCCCGTGGGTATTCTGCCTTGCGAAGAACCTACGGTCAGAACAACACTGACCGTGGCTACCTGCTCTCACCATCGAGAAACCGGCCACCTTATGCCATCATATGTAGCGGCGGCTTTACGCCGCCATCCGGGTTTGGACGTGGCGAGGTAAACTCGCCGCTACGGCAGCGCCGCATACGTCATTCTGATCCCGCAAGGCGGGAGAAGAATCTGCTTTTCAGCTCGCCATAGTTGTCACATCACCCGATCGTGCTTTTCCAGAATACCCGGAATGTCCATGGGATGCCGTGAGACGTCACATGCCCACCGGCCAAAGCCGCCGTGTCCATTGACCGCCTCTACCCATTCATCCAGAAACTCGCGCTTGGTCTGGTTTTCCTGTGAGTCCTGCCCTTTCACTTCCAGTACCAACATTGCGCCGTTCCTAAGTCGAATCAGGAAATCAGGCCGGTACTTCCTCACCGTTCCCTGGTACGTGTATAGAATTTCAAATCCAAGGTGATCATTCTTGGCCCATGCTGCTACCGCTTGGTTGCGGTCAAGCTCAAACGCTTCGCTCGCTTCCCACGTGCTGTCAAAGACGCAAAGGTTAATGTGGGAAAGCTTCGTAATCTCGCATGGCTTGCGAGTGCCCCAAGGCCGCATATCGCCTGTAGATCGGATTGGGTGCTCGCGGTCAAACTGTGGGACCAGGGCCCGCGTGTTTCCAGGGCGGATGCTCTGCCAGATGTGCTGCACAACCTTGGTCATGTTGAGCATGAGCATGATTCGGCGGCGCACATCATCTTGATTGAACAGAGGCGGTGTAATCACAATACGATCGCTTCCGATAAACTGTTCCACCAGTCCGACAACCTGCGCCAGCAAAATTTCCTTGTTTCCTGTCCATGTCGGCTCCATCTGGTCGTACACTTCTTGCGCCGTCCTGAAGATGATGGTCTGCCAGCGGCCCCTTTTTTGCGCCAATTCCCGCAGGTTGATTTCGGTAAGTTGCGTCACATCCGGTCTGCCTTCCACCACCGGGGCCATCTCTGCAAGCGTGGCGGTGTCGAGTGCATCCAATTCGAGCACCGGCACGTCTGATAGAGTCAAGTCAAGCCTGGTCCGGTACTCGTGGTCAATGCGAATGATGTTCGGCCACGAAATCTCATACTCTTTCCTGTTTGGGTCGGCAAAGACAGGAATGGGTGGCTCAGGCGGAGTGGGCACCGTTTCTACTCCACCTTCGTGCGGCAGAAACCGGAAGGGCACTCCAAAGATGTTCACGTACTCCGGCTTAAACAAGCCCTTAAATTCGCCGTCCGCCTGTATCTCATACGACGTGCGCCGGAGTCCCCGGCCCACAACCTGTTCGCAGAGCAATTGTGACGTAAAAGCGCGCAGGCCCATGATGTGGGTAACCGTCCGTGCGTCCCATCCCTCAGACAGCATGCCAACGGAAATCACGTTCTGTATTTTTTCGCCAGGTTTGCCCTCCTGTCCAACCGTATCGACCTGCAGGCGGAGCAATTCCGCCTGATCTTTTTTTGAGAGCTTCTTGCGCGGTGACTCTTCATCGTTTGAATTGTTCCCGTTCTCCAGGCTGGGGTCATCGCCTTCGGGGGCTTCCTCGCGTGCTTCCGCTTTTTCGAGCACTTTCGAGTCGATGTGCAGAATCCCGCCAGGCTCGGCCAGTTCATCGATCTGAATCCTTTTGTGGGTGAAGGCATATTTCACGCGTGCCGCCGTCTCGGTCCGGTTCGCCACCGTAATCATTACCGGCGGCACGTCGCGTCCGGCATCTTTCCACTTGGCGGCAGTTTCCAGCCAGTCTTTCCCAAGCAGGACATACGCATTGTTGACCAGATCGTGCAGCGGCACTTGCTCTTCTGCATTTCGATTCAGATCGTCTTTGACATCCGGGACCATGTAGATGTGGTACAGGCGGGATTTTTGCTCCTTGGTGAGCTGTCCGTCATCCCGAACCACCACTTGCGGAGTCTTCACCAGCCCTGATTCAATAGCATCGTTCAGGCCGAAATCAGAGACAATCCACCCAAACAGAGTTTCTTCCCCGCTGGCCTTCCCGGTTGGGGCAAAGGGGGTAGCCGAAAAGTCAAAGCAAGTCTGGATTCCGCGCGTCTTGTGGATGCGGTCGAGTCCTTCAATCCACCTGGTCGCTTGTTCGATGTCTTCCTTGCGAACGCCCTTGATGGTCGATTTCGGGGCCGCGCGCCAGGCGTGATGCGCCTCGTCGTTAATCACCAGGATGTTTTGTGCGTTCGCGATGTCGCCCAGCACGCGGCGCGTAAAGGCCTCGTCGCTCTCCGGCCCTTTCTTCACCACGCGCGGCCCTGCGTCGGGGTCGTCCGGCATCAAGGTGTGCCAGTTGCGTATAAGGATTTTTCCTTGCCTCAGGCGGTCCAGCATTCCTGTGGGCACCAGAGTGAACTCATCATAGAAATTGCCCGGCTTGGCGTTCAGTTCGAGCACCTGGAGCCTATTTTTAACGGTCAACCCCGGCGCAAGCACGAAGATGTGCTTCGAAAAGCGCCTGTCTTGGGGATAGGTCGTCTTGTTGAGCACCTGCCATGCAATCAGCATCGCCATGGCGATGGTTTTCCCGGCGCCGGTTGCCATCTTCGCGCACAGGCGAGTGAATGGCCCGCCATCTGAGGGAATTTCAATCCCCTGCCGGTCTGCCGCTGGCGATTCCGTCAGCCAGATGAGGATTTCGATAGCCTCAAGCTGGCAGAAAAACAGCCTCCGGCTGCTGTCGCGTTGTTCCGGGTCGCGCCAGTGTTCGAGCAGCGCCTTGGTGACTCCGCTCGCGCCCGCATAGCCCTTTTCTCGCCACGCCGCCACCCGCGGGCGAATCTGGTTCACCAGCGGCAAGGGGGTAAAGATACCAGGATCATCAAATGAGCCAGCGCCGGGTGTTGCGGTCACGTATCCGGCTGGCCTGCGGCCCTCCACAAGGCTGAAGGTGCGTGTCTTCGGGTCGTAATTCCAGTGCTGCGCCGGTTCCTCGTAAGGCGAGTTGATGATGAGTTTCGGGATCGTGGCGGTTCCCATTACTTCACCTCCACGATTCTCAGGCTCTCAATTCCACGGTCATCCACGATCTTGACCGCGATACGCTTGTGCTGGCCCGGCTCGAACGGCAGAGACACTGTGCCGCGATACGCCTGGATCAGGTCCGGGTCAATTTCGGCTTTCAGGTTCTTGGCCAGCCGCGCCCAGCCTTCATCTTCATCGGCCATGGGGAAGAAAACCTGCCGGGGATAAAGGCTTCTGCCGTCATAGTCGGTATCAAGAAGCCACATCGCAATTTTGGACGTATCGCCCGATTCGATTGTGCCGGTCTTGGTGTTGAAATAATCGAACCCGCAAACTTCCACGACGTAACGTAGCGGCGACTTTACGTCGCCATTCTTCACGTGGCGGGATGAACCCGCCGAGGGCAGGGCAAGCCCAGCCCCTACGGAAACTGGCCGCAATTCCACGTCCGGCTGGCCCACCAGCCACACCGAGGGCGAGACCCGGGCTTTCTTCTTGAGGTCTTTGGTCCAGACATCGGCGTCGATCTTCGCCGCAAGGAAAGTCATTCCGGTTTTCGCCGGCGTGAGTTCCGCAATGTCTTTGCCGGCTTCCGGGTCAATGTCGCTGTAGACGAAAAGCAGGATGGCCGGTCGCGGCGATAATTGGCGCGCCTCTTCCCAGGCAAGTTCCACCTGCCGCTGTTCGAGCGGCGCATATTCCGGGCCAAAAGAGACCAGCACCCGTTCGGCCTTCACGCCCTTGGTTTCTGCGTCGGCATGGAGCCATCGCGTGCCCCCAAGCGGCTCGACGCGGGAAAATTCGATCTTTTGCCCGCCCTTGCCGCGTACCCCGCCTTTCAAGAGCACGTCTCGCCATTCGCTCTGGCGCAGCGTTTCGCCCGAACGGGCGATATCCCGTAGGGGCGGGGCTTGCCCCGCCCCCGCGGTCTCACCGCGTGACATTGCATCGCGAGCCTCGCCATCTGCCGTAGGGGCGCGGCTCGCTGCGCCCTCCGAGGGCAGGGCAAGGCCGGTGTCCGCTGTAGGGGCGCGGCTCGCTGCGCCCTCCGAGGGCAGGGCAAGGCGGGTGTCTGCTGTAGGGGCGCGGCTTGCTGCGCCCTCCGAGGGCAGGGCAAGCCCTGCCCCTACGGAAGCGATTTCGCCAATCGATTTCACCGTGGGCGCGGGCACAGCCTCGACCGTAAACGGGCCGGAAACGCGCGCCCGGCCCTTGTCAACAAACGGCTGGTCGTACAAAGTCTCCTGCGCGGGCGGTTCGTTGTTGGCAATGGATTTCAGCGTCACATGCGGCACGGTCTTGTATTTGAAGCCGCTGCCCACGCCTTCTTCCGGGTGTGCCAGTTCATAGTAGTCGTAAATCGCGGTCATCAAGCGTTGCTTGGCCAGCGTGACCGCCACCCGCGACGTGTCGCACGTTATCCAGCGCCGCCCCCATTGCTCGGCCACGTAAGCCGTTGTTCCTGAACCGCACGTGGGGTCAAAAACCAGATCGCCGGGATCGGTGGTCATAAGAAGAGCTCGCTTGGCCACTTCCGTGCTAGTCTGGACGACATAGATGCGGTCTTGAGTGCCCGCCGTGTCGGTCCAAACCGTCCCCAATTCAAACGCTGGAAAGTCGTCCAGATATCGGACGTATGCCAGGCGGCTCCCTTGGGCGACCAATCGCCCAGCGAGCTTTAGGCGCTCCATCCCTTCCTTGGTTGTCGTCCAGCCCCGGGAACCCGGTGGAAAAAATTCTTCTCCCTCAATCACGACGGGAAAATACATTGCAGATCCCGGCCCTGATGGCCGCCCCTGTCGTTGCGAAGTTATATCCCCAAGGCGATATACCTTGGCTCCCGAGGGGAGCGACAGTTCACCGCGTAGCTCTTCCGATGTTAAGCGTCGTCTCTCGCCGCCCTCCATTTCGACGAATTGATACATAGAACCACCCGCACCACCGAGCCGCTTCTCGATGTGCAGTGAACGATATTTGAGCCTGTCGTGGTCGCGTGCGTACCAGACCAGATAATCAGCAGTGCCAGCCAGGTACTGCGCGGTCTGCCCTGAAGTCTTCTGGAACGCTATCAGTGCCACAAAATTGCTGGGACCAAAGGTGCCGTCGCACAGATCGCGTACCAAGTGGACATTCTCATCGCTAATCTGCACAAAGCACGAGCCGCTTTCATTGAGCATTTCCTTTGCGAGCCACAGCCGGTCGCGCAGGTAGCTCAAGTAAGAATGAATCCCAAGCTCCCAGGTGTCGCGGAAGGCCCGGATCATCTCAGGCTCTTGCGTCAGGTCCTCGTCCTTGCCGTCCTTCACGTCGCGCTTGTTGACGAAGGGCTGGAAGTTCGAGCCGTACTTGATGCCGTAAGGCGGGTCAATATAGACCATCTGCACCTGCCCGGCCATCCCTTCCTTTTCGAGAAGCGAATTCATCACCAGCAGCGAATCCCCGGCAATCAGCCGGTTTGACCAGTTGTGCGCGTGCTTGTAGAAATCAATGGCTTCGCGAAACGGCGGGTTTTCGGCGGGCGATTCGAACATCGGAATTTGTAGGGGAGGGCTCTGCCCTCCCGCGGGAGCGCGCAGCGCTCCCCTACTGGAACCGTTCTTGCGCGCTGCCTCGATGATGGTGCGAGGGTCAATCCGCTCGTGGACGTGGAGTGAAACAGTAGGGACCTCGAACGACATCCGCTCGGCTTTGCCCGCCCACTCCAGTTGCGGGTCAAGGTGGGGATCATAGGCGTAGGTTTTCTGTGGCGGGTCGGGTGGGTCAGACTCGGGCGTTACTAGGCCCACAGGGGGATTATTCGTCCGTTTCTTGTCCTTGTGTTCATATTGCTCGATGGGTTTCTTGCCTGAATTATTTTTTCTTGATTTATTAGAACGCGGCATGGCCCTCCCTCGGGCGTTGGTGTTGCCTGCAATCCTGCGCCGGACGCCAGCGGCCTAGCACGCTGCGAACAACGGAGGGTTATTGTCCGACTTTCAACCTTTTTGAGCAAGGTTTTTTGAAGCGGGTTGTCCTCGCCCGTGCTGCGGCCAAAGAGACGCGGCCAGGATGGCCGTGCCATCGAGTAGGAATCAAACTTAATCGGCACCTAGCCGCGACAGATCTTCAGTGGTAAGCGTGCCGAGCTTCGATTACGTGTCGAGATTCAATTCGCGGCTCATGGGCAAATCGCAGAAAAGCGGAATCCTCTCTGATCGGTATTGATGGAGACCTTTGTGAACCCGGCGGACTGGAGGCGTGCGGGCAGCGTCAAAGGGTCAACAGGAACCAGGGTGTCGGAGATATGGAGCAGGCGCATCATCCAGCTATCCGTGCTGTCCACGCCGGCAAACATGCCGCCAGGCCGGACGACGCGGCAGACCTCCTGGAAGAGCCGGTTCTGGAGCTCGACGGAGGGGACGTGGTGGAACATGGTGAAGGCCACAGCCCCGGAAAAGGAGTTGTCCCGGAACGGCAAGGCGGCGCCGTCAGCCCGCACGACGCGCACGTTGGCGCCGCGCATCCGGATGGCCAGCGAGCGCGCCAGCCGGCGGTCAATTTCAACGGCGGTGAGTTGACCAATCCGCCGGCGCAGCCAGTCGGTGGTGAGGCCGGGGCCGGGACCAACTTCCAGCAGGTTGTCGCCGAGATCGGCGTCCTTTACCACGGAGGGAAGGACCGTCGCTTCCAGCACCTTCTTCCATCGGGCGGACCGGCAAAGCCAGCGGTGGATTCGATTCATCGTCGGGCTTCCTTTGGCGCCAGTCTGTCGGCCGGCGGATTTCACTCGGGCGCGCGGCAAGGGAATACCGGCACGCCAAACTTGCGATAGACCCACTTATATAGGCTACTATCTCGAGCGTAAACTCCCGAAATGGGACGCGTGGGATTTTCGACGGCAAAAATTCTAAAATTTGTAACCATCTGTTATAAAAAGACTTAGCTGGAGATTGTAGAACCTAAATATGCCATCGCACGCGATTTCTGTTCAATTCGCGCACAGTGGGTAAAAGTTACAATTTGAGCAAATCAGAAAATTCGCAGCGTTGAAACCGCGCGCTGGATGGCGTCAAGAAACGGCCCAGGGTAGACGCCGATCCACACCAGCAGCACCGTGAGTCCGGCCAGCGCGAAACTGCCGGAGCGCGACAGGGAAGGGTGCGCGACGGGCGCGGTCTTGCCCGTTTCAGCCAGAGGCCTGTACATGGCCACAAGGATGCGAAGGTAGTAAAAGAGGCCCACAACGCTGGTGACGACCAGCACGAAAATCAGTCCATACAGCGACGCGGAAGTTCCCGCGGCAATCACAAAAAACTTTCCGATGAATCCGGCAGTCAGCGGAATTCCAGCAAGCGAGAGCAGCATCAGAGTAAAGATCCCTGCCAGGACCGGCCGACGCCAGAACAGACCTTCATAGTCCTCCATGGAGTCGGCATCGCGGTCGTCGTTGGAAAGGACGCTGACCACTCCAAACGCGCCCAGCGTGGTGACAAAGTAGGCCACCAGATAAAACGTAACGGCCTCGGCGGCCCGGTTGCCTCCGGCCAGGAAGGCCACCAGGATGTAGCCGAGGTGGGCAATCGACGAATAGGCAAGGATGCGCTTGACGTTGTTCTGGAGCAGCGCCAGCAGGTTTCCGGCGACCATGGAAGCAATGGCAATGATGCTGAAAACCACGAACACCGAGTGCAGACGGTAGGCGCCCGTTTCATAAAAATACCTGAGCAGCAGTGCGACCATTCCGCCCTTCGAGATCGTGGCGACAAAAGCAGTGACAGGCGCGGGCGCGCCTTCATAAACGTCGGGCGTCCACATGTGGAACGGAACAACGCCAAGCTTGAAGCCGATGCCGGTGATCATCAAGGCCATACCCGGATAGATCAGGGTTTTCTCGTACGCAACGCCGCTCATCAGCATGGAGGCGATCTGGCCGAACTGCAGTGTCCCGAGCTGCGCGTAAATCAGCGCCATACCGAACAGCAGGAAGGCGGCGGAAGCGGCGGCCAGCACCAGATATTTGATTCCGGCCTCCAGCGAAATCTTGCGACTGCAGACGTAGGCGTTCATCGCGTAGAGAGCAACACTCAGGATTTCCAGCCCCAGGAAGAACGATACAAAATGGTTGCTGGCGACCATCACGCATGATCCCAGCGCCGCCGTGAGAACCAGGACATAAAGCTCTTCGCGGTATCCTTGCTGGTTTTCCAGGTAACCGTAGCAAAGAATGACGGTCACGAAAGTGGCGGCTATGATGAGGCCCATGTAAAAGAGCGCGTAACCGTCGATGATTAGCAACGGGGTTGCCTGAGTGGGCGCCGCTGAAGCCGACTTCCAGAGCGACGCGAAGGCAAGGACCAGGCCCGCAGCCGTCAGCCACACGGCCAGAAGGTGGCTCCTCCGGATGCAGATTGCAACCATCACCACCACCGCTGCCGCAGTCAGGACCAGCAGAGGAAGTATCGCAATGAGATCAGCGCCGTTCAAGGTTCATCTCCGAGTCATCCCTGGAAGCGTCCTGGCGGTACGGCACATGGTGCGTATCGGGGACTACCGTCAACACCGGCTGCGGCGCGGCATACTGCTGCAGCTTGCGCATGGCCGGCTCAAAGGTCTTAAAAAGCGGTTGCGGATAAAGGCCAATCCCGAGCAGGATGAGCATCATCGGGACCATCATCACCAGTTCCCGCTTGCCAAGGTCAGGCAGCGTCCATTGATGAGTATTGGGGCCATGGAAGGCGCGCTGGATCACTTTCAACGTATAAAGCGTGGAGATCAGGATGCCGATGGCGGCTGCGATGGTCACGCCGAGGCTGACCCGGTAGGTCCCCAGCAGCGTCAGGAATTCACCAATAAAATCTCCCAAGCCAGGCAGGCCGATGGAAGCCAGAGCGAAAAACATGAATACGCCGCTCATCGCCGGAATCGTGGCCCAAAGTCCGTGCAGGCGGTCCATTTCGCGCGTGTGGGTCCGTTCCTGCAATTCACCGACCAGCATGAACAGCGCGCCGGTGCTGATGCCATGAGCGATCATGACGATTATCACTCCCTGGAGCGCAATGGGATTCCAGGCAAATATGCCGACCAGCGCGAACCCCAGGTGGCTGACGCTCGTGTATGCCACCAGCCGCTTCAGGTCCGTCTGGCCAAAGGCAAGAACAGAACCGTAGATGATCCCTATCACTCCCAGCAGCATAGCAATGGGAGCGAACTGGTGCGCGGCGCCGGGAAACAGCGGCACTACAAAGCGCAGCATTCCATATGCTCCGGTTTTCAGCAGGAGTCCAGCCAGGATGACGCTTCCTGCTGTGGGGGCCTCGGTGTGCGCGTCCGGCAGCCAGGTATGGAACGGAAACATGGGGAGCTTGACGGCAAAGGCAACAAAGAAACCCAGCATCAGCAGCATGGCTGTGTGAGGTGTCAGCGCGGTGCCCAGCAGGTCCTTATATTCAAAGCTGTAGACCCCAGAAACGCCATGATGGATGAAGTAAAGCGTCAGAATGGCAATCAGCATGAAGAGACCGCTGATCTGAGTGAAGAGGAAAAATTTCACGGCGGCATAGATGCGACGCTCATGGCCCCAGATCGCGATCAGGAAGTACATGGGCACCAGCATCAGCTCCCACATGAAGTAAAACAGGAAGAGGTCCACCGCGAGGAAGACGCCCACGATGCCGGCCAGAATCAACATCAGATTGAAGTGGAAAAAGCCGACACCTTCCTGAATCTCTTTCCAGGAAGCCAGCACCGACATAATGCCCAGCAGGAACGTGAGCACAACCATCAGAAGGCTCAATCCGTCCATCGCCAGGTGGAAATGGATGCCGTACTGAGGGACCCAGGCCCAGTCCACCTGCCTGAACCACTCGCTCTGAGTGGCGAGCGTGATCCCCGCGGAATTCTCCCGCCATAGAGCCAGGGCGATGGCAAAATCAATGATGACCGCAGCCAACGAAATGACACGCGGCCAGAGCGTACTGATGCGCCCGCTTATCTCGGCGAGAATGCCGGCCACGAGCAAAATCGCGATGAGCCAGACAAGAATCATAGGAACAACACAATCGCCAGAAAGATGATGGAACCAGCCGCAATTCCTGCTGCATACCACCGCATGCGACCGTTTTCCGTTTTCCGAACACCGTGGTAAAGAAGTTCGGTGAAGAGGGCGATTCCCGAATAAATATAGTCCACGAAATCGCCCTTATCGACCCGTGCAAACCAGAGAATGGGGCGGACAAAAACTCTTTCATACAGCCAGTCCATTCCCCAGTCGGCATACCAGAACCGGTGAAGCGACTTCGCGAGCACAGGCGTTGTAATCGCTTCCGCGTACTCGCGCTTCCGGATAAAGAAAAGGTAAGCGACAGAAAGGCCGATCAGGAAGGCCAGCGTCACCAGGCTTTCTGACCCGAGTTCTGACATCCCGCGTAATGGCCCTTCGGTCACGGGCGGCAGGGCACGACGCATGAAATCGGTGAAGGAGTGCACATTGCCCAGAAACCCGGGCGTATCAACGAAACCTCCCACCACCGACAGGACCGCCAGCACCACACAGGGCATTAACATTCTGAAGCCGGGGCGTTTGTGGATCTGGGTCTTCATTTCGCCGAAGAAGACCAGGAAGATCAGTCGAAAGGTATAGAGCGAGGTCAGCAGGACCCCGAAAACGGCCGCCACCCATAGCGCGGCGCTCCCGCGCGTAGACGACCAGGTGTCCCAGATGATCAGGCCCTTGCTGTAGAAGCCGGCGGTAATCAGCGGCAGGCCGGCCAGCGAACAGCCCGCAACCAGGAACGTCCAGAAAGCCACGGGCATTTCTTTGCGAAGGCCGCCCATCTTGAAAATGCTGTGCTCGTGGTGGAGCGACTCAATAATGACCCCGGCGCCGAGGAAGAGCAGGGCTTTGAAGAAGGCGTGCGTCATAAAGTGGAAGATCGCCGCTGACCAGGCGCCAACGCCCAGGGCGAGGAACATGTACCCGATCTGGCTGACCGTGGAATAAGCGAGCACGCGCTTGATGTCCGATTGCGTGATCGCGCTAAAACCGGCCAGAATCAGCGTCGCCGCGCCCACCACGGCCACCGCAAGCTGCGCGGCCGGAGCTAGAGAATACAGAACGTGGGTCCGCGCAATCAGATAAACACCGGCAGTCACCATGGTGGCGGCATGGATCAGGGCGCTGGTGGGCGTGGGGCCTGCCATGGCGTCCGGCAACCAGGTTTGCAGAGGAAGCTGCGCCGATTTCCCCACCGCGCCGCCCAGCAGCAGCAGACCGGCCGCGACTGGCAGTGTTGAACCCATCGGCCATTGCGCCAACGCCCGGTGCATGAGCTCCTGAATGTCAAGGGTCCCAAGGTTGGTAAAAAGGAGGAAGAGACCGAGGGTCATGGCCGTGTCGCCGACGCGCGTAACGATGAAGGCCTTCCGCGCCGCCAGACCGTTCACTGGATCTTTGTACCAGAAACCAATCAGCAGATAGCTGCACAGACCGACGCCCTCCCACCCAAGGAACAGGAGCAGAAGGTTTGATCCCAGCAGCAGAATGCACATCGAGGCAACAAACAGGTTCATGTAGGCGAAGAAGCGGCTGTACCCTTCATCTTCCTCCATGAACTCCGCTGAGTAGAAATGGATCAGGAAGCTAACAAAGGTGACCACCAGGGTCATCAGCAGTGAAAGCGAGTCCAGATAGAACGCAATCTCCGGCCGGAACCCTCCCACGTCGATCCACGTCCAGAGTACCTGTGTAAAGTGGTTGCCCGGCGGAGGAGAACTGAGGAAATTGATCGTGATGATGATCGCCACGACGGCTGACAACCCGACCGAGCCGGCGCCCAAAACCGGGACCATCCTCCGAGGCATACGTTTCCCGAGGGTTGCCAGGACCGCAAAGCTGGCAAGCGGGAGCGCGGGAACCAACCACAACAGGTGGAGCACGTTATCCTTTCATCTCACTCACAGCATCAGCATCCAGCGTTTTAAACCTGTGATAGATCCTGAGGACCAGGGCAAGCCCCACAGAGACTTCAGCGGCCGCCATGGTCAGAATAAACATAAACACAATCTGTCCATCCGGCTGACCCCAGCGGGCGCCGGCCACCACGAACGCCAGCCCGGCGGCGTTCAGCATGATCTCGAGCGACATCAGCGTGAAAACCACGTTGCGCCGCACCAGCAAGCCCACGAGTCCCAGCGCGAACAGGATGCCCGCCAGAAGCAGTCCCTGATGCATGGGTATGGATGCCATCTACTTCTCCGTTTTCTCCGGTGTGCGCCGGCCCAGGTGGAAGGCTCCCACCAGAGCTGCCAACAGCAACATCGATGCCAGTTCCACTCCAATCAGGTAGGGCCCGAACAGAACAATCCCAACCTGCTTCGGCTCAATCGCTGCGGCGCCGTAGGCCGCCGTTCCCGGGCTGGCAACCAGGTAGGCCACTTCCGCAATCAGAACCAGGGCCAGGATCGACGGACCAATCCACATGCTTCCCCGCTGCCATTGCCGCTCCATATCGGCGGTCCTTTGTCCAAGGTTCAGCATCATGACCACGAAGACGAACAGCACCATGATGGCGCCGGCATAGATGATGACTTCCAGCGCGGCAACAAAGGGTGCGCCCAGGACATAAAAGATGATGGCAATCGAAAGCAGCGAAAGGATCAAGTACAGCAACGCGTGCACGGGGTTCAGGCGCGAAATGGCCATAAGGGTCGAGGCAATCGCCACAATGGCCGCAATGTAGAAAACAATTTCCATAACCTTGATCTCAGGGCATCAGGCTGCGGAGGTCCGTGGGAGGCGCTTCGTTTTCGGATTCCCCCTTGTCTTTTCCGCCGATCTTGACGCCCGCAACCCGCCAGAAATTGTAGCCGTGGTACTTGCCTTCTCCGCTGATCAGCAAATCCTCTTTCTCGTAAACCATGTTCTGCCGCTTGTACTCACCCATCTCGAAATCAGGCGTCAACTGGATGGCATAGGTCGGGCATGCCTCTTCACAGTAACCGCAGAAGATGCAGCGTGAGAAATTGATCCGGAAGAATTCCGGATACCGGCGCCCGGTTTTGTCCTCAGTTGCCTGCAAGGAGATGCAATCCACCGGACAAGCCACGGCGCACAGGTAGCAGGCGACGCAGCGCTCACCTCCATCGGGATCACGGCTAAGGATGATACGGCCCTTGTGCCGGGGAGGAAGGTACGGTTTCTGCTCAGGGTACTGTACGGTCACCCGCCGCTGAAACATGTGCAGAAGCACATACCAAAGCGATCTTAATACGCTCAGCATCTAAACGACTCCGTAAAACGGCAGCCTTGCCCTGCTACTTGAATGCCAGCACCACCGCCCCCGTCACCAGCAGATTCGCCAGGGCAAGCGGCAGCATAATTTTCCATCCCCAGGACATCAGTTGATCAAATCTGGGCCTGGGCAGCGCCGCCCGCAGCAGAATGAAGAAGCAAATCAGCAGGAACACCTTCGCCGCAAACCAGACGCCCGATGGGAGCCATGGCCCCAGCCAGCCGCCCAGGTAGAGCAGCGTGATCATGCAGGAAATCAGAATGATCCCCATATATTCGCCGACGAAAAACATGCCGAACTTCATGCCGGAATATTCGGAATGGAAACCGGCCACCAGCTCGCTTTCCGCTTCCGGCAGGTCAAACGGCAGGCGGCGGGTTTCAGCGATGCCGGCGATGAAGAAAAGGACGAACCCCAGGAACTGCGGAATGACATACCAGAGATGCCGCTGGGCTTCCACAATATCAGAGAGGTTGAACGAGCCTGCCATCAGCACAGCGCCCATCATGGCCAGTCCCATGAACACTTCGTAACTCAGCATCTGGGCCGCGGCGCGCAATCCTCCCAGCAGCGAATACTTGCTGCCGGAAGACCAGCCCGCGAGCACCACGCTGTACACTCCCAGCGACGACAGGCCCAGGAAAAACAGCACACCGATGTTGAGGTTGGCCACCACAAACGACGGCGCAAAAGGAACCACCGCAAACGTCAGCAGGACCGTCACCACGATGATGGCGGGCGCCAGCACGAACACCGGCTTGTCCGCGAAGGGAGGAACCCAGTCCTCCTTGAAAAAGATCTTAACCATGTCGGCGAGAGACTGAAGCAGCCCGAACGGCCCCACGCGGTTCGGACCGTAGCGGTCCTGCCAGAGGGCCAGCAAGCGCCGCTCCAGCCAGATCAAGAGCGCCGCCAGATTCAGAGGAATCATCAGGACAACGAAAATAACAATAATGTAGTAGAGCGTCTCGTTCATGGTCGTGAAATTCTGGTCCAGGCCGGCAGGCCCGTTCCCGCCAGCAGTCCCAAACCTGCCGGAATTCCGGCAATCCCGTCTGGAAGGTCAGGCTGAACCACCAAAGGCAGCTTGTGGGCATTCCCGGCCACGTTCAGTTCAACCTCAACGCCATCCTGAAGCTGCAGCCGCTCCGCATCCGCAGCATTCAGCGCAACATACGGTTTGGGAGCCAATTGTGCAATGGCAGGCGACTGGCTGCTCAATTCCTCGGAGCCAAAAACATGATAGAGCGGCACCAGCAGCCATTCGTCACCCCGCGGCTGGAAAGGCTTCTGCGGCCCCGAGAAATACAAGGCGCTGCCGACCTGCGGCGGTTCGATCAGCCGCACCCCCGGATCGCCTCCGCGAAGCGCGCCGTTGATCTCACTCTGGAACTTGTTCACCGACTGGATGGAATTCCAGCCGGGGGCCCAGAAGAAAGGCGTCAGGGCGCCTGGCGGCTGCGTCGGGGTGCCTTCCATGGAAAAGGCCAGCGCGGAATCGGGGTCAGTCGGCGGCTTCGGCTCGCTGACGTTAATGTTGGCCAGCATGGCCGTCCGGCCGCTATAACGGTGCGGCGCGCGCGGGACCTTTTCGCCCGCGATGCGAAATTTTGCGGTCGGCGCCGCTTCGGTGATTCTTTCGAGCGCCGGCACAGCACCCGCCGTGGCAGATACCACATCGTCCAGCACGCTCCAGGAGGATGACTCTGCATTCCCGGCCACCTGCAGCATCTCGATCAGCCAGCGCCAGCTTTCCTGGACGCTGTCTTTCGGAACATAAGTTTGGAAAAACCGTTGGGCGCGCCCTTCGCTATTCACAAAGGTCCCGTCGGATTCGGCAAAAGTGCCGGCGGGCAGCACAAACTCTGCTTTGGAGGCGGTCGGAGTCATGAGATGGTCCAGAACGATGATGTGCCGGGCCGCCTGCATCAGACTGTCCACCTCCCGGACCGGCGCCCGGCGGTAGAGATCATTCTCCAGGATAACAACAGTATCCGCGGCCCCATCCTCGACTGCTTTGAAGGCGGCGCTTAGATTTCCGCCCCCCAAAAGGGCAACACCAAGGCTGTTTGCCTCTGGCATGGTGAGGCTCAGCGCGGCCGTTTTGCCTTGCTTAATGAGCGCCCTTGCCACGTTCGCAGCCGCCTGGATGATCGTCTCGCTGTTCAGGCTGGATCCGGCAATGACCAGCGGGCGCTTCGCCGACTTCAGGGCCTGGGCGATGCGCTCCGCCACCTCGCGAAGGTCTGCCGAAAGCTCGGGTGTGGACGGGACTTCGTAGTCCAGCGCATGGGCCACGGCAAAGCCAAGGCGCGCAATGTCATCCGGAGCGGCGCGATGAGTAACGGTTGCCACGCTATCCAGCCGCGTCGCGTTGGGCGTAGCGATAAACAACGGGCCGGCGCCATGCTGGATCGCCTCGCGGACCGCGTGGTCAAGCCAGCGGGGAATCTTCATCTTGTCGGTCGTTTCCATCGGCTGCTGCCGGACCGACTGCCGGAGCGCCAAAGCCACTCTTGGAGCCGTATTGCTGACGTCTTCGCCAAGCACGAGCACGGCGTCGGAATTCTCGATCTCACGAAGCGACGGGGACCGCGCGGGCCCCTGCCGCAGAATCTCCGCCATCATCGCGACCAAGTGAGAAGATTCGTCCGACATGCCGTTGAAGAAACGGTCCGGCCCCACCAGGGTCCGGAGCGCGAAGTTGGATTCCAGCGACGCCCTCGGCGAGCCGATTCCGATCACCTTGTCATTGCCCTTCAGCACATCACGCAAGTGCTCGACGGCTTTGGCCTTCGGAAGGGCCTTCAGCCTGCCGTCCTGGCGGGAAAGCGTCTGCCGCACCCTCCGTTCACTGTTGACAAATTCGTATCCGAAGCGGCCGCGGTCGCATAAGAAATAACCGTTTACTTCGCCGTTGTAGCGGTTCACGATGCGCCGGAGCATCCCATAACGCTCGCCCGCCGATGTGCTGCATCCGACGCCGCAATGGACACATACCGAGGGAGACATCTGCAAATCCCACTTGCGCGTGTAGTGTCCCTTGACGGTCTTGTCGGTGAATACCCCGGTCGGGCACACTTCGTCGAGGTTGCCGGCAAACTCATTTTGCAATACACCGTCTTCATGCCTGCCGAAGAACACGGTGTCCCGCAGGACAAAGGCCTGCAAGTCATCCCCGCCTGCGTAATCCTGGTAGTACCGCACGCAGCGATAACACTGGATGCAACGGTTCATTTCGTGATTGAGCAGGGGACCGAGGTCCTGGTTGCGAAAGGTGCGCTTCTTGTAACGGTAACGCCGGTAATTATGGCCTGTCATTACCGTCATGTCCTGCAGGTGGCAATGGCCCCCTTCGTCGCACACCGGACAGTCATGCGGGTGGTTCATCATCAGGCCTTCAATCACGCCTGCGCGGAAAGCCGCCGCATCGGAGTTCTTGACCGAGATCCTGGTACCTTCGGCGGCGGGAGTCATGCAGGACATCACCAGCCGCCCCTGGGAGTCATTCTCATCCTTGAATTGCTTAACGGCACACTGACGGCAGGCTCCGACCGAGCCGAGGGCAGGGTGCCAGCAGAAGTATGGCAGGTCAAACCCAAGCTCCAGGCACGCGTGAAGGAGGCTCTGGTCCGGCCTTACCTCGTACCAGTTGTCATCGACCCAGATCTTCGCCACCGCTATCTCCAGGGACACCGCTTCTCATGGATGTGCCGCTCAAAGTCCTCGCGGAAGTATTTCAAGGCGCTTTGCAAAGGCTCGACGGCGCCGGGCGCAAGAGCGCAGAAGGTGTTGCCAGGCGCGCAGAACTTGCAAATATACGCCAGCCTCTCGAGGTCTGCTTCCTGCCCCTCGCCATCCTCGATGCTGCCTAGCATTTTCTCCGCCCACGAAAGCCCGCTCCAGCACGGCGTGCACCAGCCGCAGGATTCCTGCGCGAAAAAGTGCTCAAGGTTCTTGCAAAATCCAACCGGGCACGTCCGGTCATCCATTACGATCATGGTTCCTGTGCCCATGCGGCTGCCAACCTTCTGAACTTCCGTAAAGTCCATCTTCACGTCAAGGTGTTCTTCAACCAGAAAATCCGTCGAAGCGCCTCCGGGCAGCAACCCGCGGAAACGCAAGCCTTCCCGCATTCCGCCGGCGTGTTCTTCCAGAATCTCGCGGACCGTGGTCCCCATGGGGAGTTCCCACAATCCAGGGCGCTTCACTTTCCCGCTCGCTCCGTAAAGTTTTGTTCCGCCGTCTGCTGATTTGCTCAGGCCTTTGAACCATTCCGGCCCGTTGTTGATGATGTGATGAATGTTGCAGAGGGTTTCGACGTTCTGCACGATGGTTGGCTTGCCAAAGAGTCCGGAAATCTGAGGGAACGGTGGCTTGGTGCGCGGGTTTGCGCGCTTGCCTTCAAGCGCGTTCAACAGCCCGGTCTCTTCACCGCACATATAACGTCCGCCGCTCAGGTGCAGATGCATTTCAAGGCTAAAGCCGGAACCCAGAATATTTTTGCCCAGGTAGTTGTGCTCGTAAGCTTCCGTCAGCGCTTTTGTGAGGCGCTCCGCTGAAAGCACATACTCCCCGCGCAGGAAGATGTAAGCGACATCGGCCTCAATGGCACGCGCCGCGCAGATCATGCCCTCGATCAGTTGGTGTGGCGTCGATTCCATCAGCAGGCGGTCTTTGAAGGTGCCAGGCTCCATTTCATCGGCATTGCAGCACAGGTACTTGGGGTGAGGAGCATCCGTCCCAGTGGGCACAAAGCTCCACTTCAGCCCGGTTGGAAAACCCGCGCCGCCGCGGCCGCGCAAGCCCGACTGCTTGATGACCTCGACGACTTCCTTGGGCGCCATTTTCAGCGCCTTGCGCACCCCTTGATATCCACCAGCCCGCTCGTACGTCCTGAGATCAAAAGCCGAGCCGTCGGCTGGAACATCCTTTGTGAGAACTTTCTCCATATCGGTTCTACTTGTACTGCTCGAGTATGCCGTCGATTTTTTCCGCGTCCAGGTCCCGGTGCAGATCGTTGTCCACCATCATGGCCGGAGCGTGGTCGCAAGTGCCCAGGCAAACGATGGGAAGCAGCGTAAATCGCCCGTCCGCCGTGGTCTCACCCATTTTGATGCCGAGGTGGCCCGTCAAATGGTCCCGCAGCCGGTCGTAACCCATCACCCAGCAACTGATGCTGTCGCAGACCATAATCACGTGTCGACCAACCGGTTTGCGGAAGATCAGGTTGTAAAAGGTGGCCACGCTGTCCAGTTCGCTGACCGGGACTTCCAGGATCTCAGAAATGTCCTTCAGCGCATCATCAGAAACCCAGCCCCGGTGTCTCTGGACGATCCTCATGGCGTCAATGCTCAGGGCGCGCTTGTCCGGGTAGTGTCCGAACTCCCCTTCGATCTCCTGCCGCTCCTCAGGACTTAACACCTTTCAAGCTCCTTATCGGTCGATGTCCGCCAGGACAAAGTCAATACTTCCCAGGATGGCGAGCAGATCCGAAACCAGCAATCCCCGGCACTGCAAAGGAAGCGTCTGCATGTGGGCAAATGAAGGGGCGCGAATTCGGGTCCGGTAAGAATATGTGCTGCCGTCACTCACCAGGTAGTAGCCGTTGTTCCCCTTGGCCGCTTCAATTGCTCCGAGCGCCTCACCCGGCGGGACTACGGGGCCCCAGCTTACGCCCAGGAAGTGCGTTATCAGCGTTTCAATATCGTGCATCGTACGTTCTTTCCTGGGCGGAGCCACCCGCGGATGATCTGCAATGAATGGACCTTCCGGCATGTTGTTCACACACTGCTCGATGATGCGCAGACTCTGGCGCATTTCCTCGACGTGGACCACGGCGCGGTCATAGCAATCGCCGTGCGTGCCCGTCGGAATGTCGAAGTCGAAATTTTCATAACCGGAGTAGGGCTGCTTCTTACGGAAGTCCCAATCCATGCCTGCGGCCCGCAGCATGGGACCGGTCACGCCCCATTCGATGGCCTGCTCTACCGTCATGACCCCTACACCCTGTGTTCGCGCCTTGAAGATCCTGTTTTTCATCACCACGCGGTCATATTCCACAAGGCGGGGCGGCAGGTACTTCAGAAAATCGCGAAACATGCCTTCCCAACCGTCCGGCAGGTCCTGCGATGTTCCGCCGATCCGGAACCAGACTGGATGCATCCGAGCGCCGCAAACCGCTTCGATGATGTCGAAGGCGCGTTCGCGGTCATTGAAACAATAGAACACGGGCGACATCTGGCCCAGGTCCTGGGCGAAGGTTCCGTACCACACGAGGTGGCTGATGATCCGGAACAACTCAGACATCATCACGCGGATCACCTGTGCGCGCGGAGGAACTTTGATTCCCGCCAGCTTTTCAAACGCCACCAGGTAGGCAAGCTCATTGATGACTCCCGCGAGGTAGTCGATGCGGTCGGCATAAGGAACGTATTTGTGCCAGGTCTGGCGCTCGCCCATCTTTTCCGCGCCCCGGTGGTGGAACCCGATCTCCGGAACGCAGTCGACAATCTGTTCGCCATCAAGCTGAACCACGATTCGGATGACACCATGAGTTCCAGGATGCTGGGGGCCCACGTTCAGGAAAATAAAGTCGGTCCCGTCCTCGCCGCGCTTCATGCCCCAATCTTCCGGCCGAAACCGCATCGCTTCCTGCTCAGCCTCTTCTTTTTCATGGCTCTGGCTGAAGGGACCCATCTCCGTTCCGCGAGCTGGATGATCTTTGCGCAGCGGATGCCCCACCCAGGTCTTCGGCATGAGGATGCGGGCAAGGAAAGGGTGCCCGTCAAATTTAATCCCAAACATGTCCCAGACTTCCCGCTCGTACCAGTTGGCCGCGGGCCAGACGTCGGTGATGGTGGGCAGGCTCAGAGAGTCTCCCTCAAGCGGAACTTTGATGCGGATGTATTCGTTTCGCTCGAAGGAGAGCAGATGGTAGATAACCGTAAAATCGCTCGCCGGCAGTCCGTCGCGATGCTGGCGCACACGGTCGTCGGTGGCCGTGATGTCGTAGAGCATGCGGTAGGGGCTGGCAACCTGATTCTTGAGGTATTCGACAACCTCGTGAACCTTTTCTTTCGACGTCCACAAGGTCGGCACCTGATCGCAGGTGGCGTGCGGAGTGATCAAAGCCTCGCCAAACTTCGCCTGAAGCTCCTGAAGGATGATTGGGTTTGCGATCATAGGGTGCGCAATTCAGATCTCATTGGGTGGACGCAACCGGGTGGCTTTCTGCCTTTCGCTCCGCTTCAGATCCCGCTGGGAAGGCGCGGGAGCGCGTTCGACACCCTGCGGTCCCACCACCCAGCTCAACGGGCGCCGTTCCGTGCCCACGAGTTTGGTCAATAAAGTTATGCCTTCCAGAAATGCGTCCGGACGAGGCGGACATCCGGGAACGTAAATATCCACCGGGAGAAACTTGTCCACGCCCTGAACGACGCTGTAAATGTCGTACATGCCGCCCGAATTCGCGCACGAGCCCATGGAAATCACCCAGCGCGGCTCCATCATCTGCTCATACAAGCGCTGAATGACGGGCGCCATTTTGATGAAGGGGGTGCCCGCAATCACCATCAAGTCTGCTTCCCGCGGAGTTCCGCGGATCACTTCCGCTCCGAAGCGCGAGATGTCGTAGCGGCTGGTGATGCTGGTGGCCATTTCAACGAAGCAGCACGAAAGGCCAAAGGCGAACGGCCAGATGGAATTCTTGCGGCCCCATGCCACAAGGTCCTGAAGACGGGCCATAATCAGGCTCTCGCGGACGCGCTCTTCAAAGGGTTCCGGAGCCGTGTTGGTCATCGGCACGGTCAGTTGCGGCTTGGTTATCGACCACTTCATAAGCCTGAGTCGTACCGCTCCTAAAGCGCCTTGCGCCGCGTCTTGGGTCCCCAATCGAGAGCGCCCAGCCGCCACAGATATGCAAGGGTGGCAACCAGGATAATCGTAAAGAACAGTATTTCCAGGTATCCGGCCCATCCAACCTCACGCGCCGCGATGGTCCAGGAAATGATGAAGACTGCTTCCAAATCAAACACCACAAAAAACATTGCAATCAAGTAAAACCGTACCGAAAAGCGGGCCTCCGCAGAGCCCTCGGACACGATGCCGCTTTCATAGGGGGAACCCGTCGCGTGCTCGCTATGACGCTGGCCCAGCAGATAGGAGAGGACAATCATTCCCGCAGGAATCAGCAGGACGACAAAGAAGAATAGAACAAGGGGCCAGAGTACCATTGCGCGTCAGATCTCTCCCAAACTTTTCAGGTGCCCCCTCGCGCGAGGATGGCAAGTCAGTTGAAATTGTTTCGGCTTTTCACCACCGGTGCAGCCGGCAAATCCCGGAAGCACAAGGCGACCACGGTTTCCAGGGCTTGCGATCTCTCCGCGTTGTGCCACTTCGCCCGCCCGGCCGCGTCCACTTGTTCCCATTCCTATACCGGGCATCTTGAGGGACTTCTATGATGGCCCTGATAAGTATTGAACCGGTATAGTTGAACCGGCGATTATAGCATAATCATTTCTCTTTGTCTGAATTAAAACCGGAGGGCGCAGCTTCTGCGGAGCGCCGCCAGGACTGGCCGTAACTGACTTACGGCCCAACTCGGCGCTATCTCAGGATGAAAGGGTTTCAGATATCGATGGCCTGCTGCGCCGCAGCTCTTGCGGTACGGATACAGTCGGAGATGCCAATTCCGGAATAGGCGTTTCCGGCCAGATACATCCGAGGGTATTTCTGCAGCACGCTCGCGATCCGCTTGATGTGGTCCTCGTGCCCTACGGTGTATTGAGCCATCGCAGAAGGCCAGCGCGAGATGAAAGAAAACAATGGCGCGGTTTCCAGCCCCAGGATGTTTCGCAGCTCCTGCCGGACCAGCGGAATGATCTCATTGTTTGAAAGATTCATGATTTCCGGGTCGCGCGTCCCTCCAAGGAAGCAGCGAAGCAGGGCCTTCCCTTGCGGCGCTCGATACGGAAATTTTCTGTGTACAAACGTACAGGCGAGCAGGCGACTGCGCTCCTTGGCTGGAACCAGGAAGCCAAATCCCGGCGGCAACGCGGCTGCGACATGCTCATCAAAGCCGAGGTTGACGGTAATTGCAGAACTATATGGGACGGCGCGGAAGGCTTCCGCCAGTTCCTCGGGCAGGGTAGGAAAGAATTGGGCGCACGCATGAACAGGTAGCGCGAGTATGACCGCGTCCGTCTCACAATCCTGATTTCCCTCACAGCGAATCTTGTACGGGCTCTTCCAGTGGTGATCCACCTTCTCAATGGACACGACTCGCTGCCCCAGGTGTGTCCGTGACGCATCCAGACGAGATTCCAAAGCTTTGGTCAAGTCTCCCAACCCATTTTTCAAGGTCACAAACACAGAATTGGCACTACTTTCACCATACGTGTTGCTTTTTACGCCCTTCTTCCTGGTCGTTGCCCTGGCGCCTCGGATGAGACTTCCATACTGGTTCTCCATCTCCCGAAACCTGGGTAGAACAGACTGCAAACTGAGAGATTTGGCTTCGCCTCCATAAACACCGGCCAGTAAGGGGTCAACGATGTTTTCCAGCATTGCCTTTCCAAAATGGCGGCGGACGAAAGTCGCGATCGATTCATCATAGTCCCGCGACTTCGTGGGAGTAACGAACCATTCCGTGGCAATCATCAATTTGGTGGAAAGCGGAACCAACGGCGACTTCAGGAACGGCCGGATGTGAGTGGGAGTCAGCAGCATCAGGCCCTCGGGAAGAGGAACCAGTCTCCCCTTGTGGAGAATATAGGTGTGTCGTTCGTCATCGTTCGAGCCGATCAGCGAATTCCCAAGCCCCAATTCTCGGCAGAGCTCCGCTGCCTCCGGCTTTTCAGAAATAAAGCTGTCTGGCCCGCCCTCGAGGACAAACCCCTCAAGATGGTCCGTGCGCACCACGCCGCCCAGCCGGTCCTCCGCCTCGATCAGGAATTCCGACACGGGTACGCCCCGTTCCCGTGCCTGGGCGAGCGTGTAGGCAGCCGTAAGGCCTGAAATGCCGCCACCCACAACAGCAACGCGGCGATATGATCCAACGTCTGTGTTCATGATGGCCTGCCAGCAGCGATCTCGATTCGCTTTGATACGATCGAAGCCAGACACTGTATGAAAAGCGGGCTGGCGTTCAGCGATTCCGGCCTTACGACGCAGACACCCTTCTTTTGCGCGTATTCCCGGAAAGCGACATCGACATCGTAGAGAATTTCAACATGGTCAGAAACAAAACCGATAGGCGCCAGCAACAATCGTTGGCTACCTTTTTCTGCGAAGTCGTCAATTACGGATTCCACGGTGGGACCCAACCACGGCTCAGAGGTCATGCCCTGGCTCTGAAATGCCACCTTGTATTCCGTGAGGCCCATTGCGTTCGCCAAAAGTTGGGCGGTTTCCCTCACCTGATTTTCGTAGGGATCGCCCTCGGCGATGGTCCTTTCAGGAACACTGTGGGCCGTGAAAACAACGGGAACAGGACGGCCGGATTCCGCTTCAGCGCCCGTAAGCGCCGCCGAAACCTTCTCGCGGAAAGCAGCAATCAGGGCGGCATCATTGTGCCAGCTTTCCACGAATTCTACGTGGAGCCCCGGCGCAGACTTGTCCACGGCCTTTAAGAGATGGCTACGGTAAAGTCCAATGCTGGTGCGCGAATTCTGCGGTGCGAGGCAGACGGCCACAACCTGGCTGGCCCCATCCTCCGCCAGCTTCCGCACAGCATCTTCGATATACGGCGTCCAGTTTCGCATCCCGACGTACACTGGCACCCCCAGGGCCCTTGCCAGCCCGCCGGCCTGCTGAGTTGTGACGCGCAACAACGGGGAACCGCCGCCAATCCTGGCATAACGATGGATGATTTCCTGCACGGCGTTCTCCGAGAGCCCGCGCCCGGAGCGCACGTTCAGCACGAATTGTGGAATGTCGCCCAGGCGGTCAGGGGCGCCGTGGGCCAGCAGCAAAACCGCCCAGCCCGATTGATCTGCCGCACTTGAATTCCGAGTCAGCAATACAGCCTCAGGTTTTCAGACGCCTCTCTGCGCCATTGCTCAATTCCGGCGTGCGCTCAACTCATGCACCATCTTCACCAGCGCGATAACGTTTTCTTCGGGCGTATCCGGCAGGATTCCATGGCCCAGGTTGAAGATATGTCCAGGACGCCCCGCCGCCTGGTCCAGAATATCCCGAACTCGCGTTTTGATGAACGCCATGTTCGCAAACAGCGCCGCTGGATCCAGGTTACCCTGCACACCCACCCCTTCTCCCAAGCGGTTCCAGGCCTTTCCAAGCTCCACATGGAAATCGAGCCCGATGACGTCGCCGCCGGCTTCTCGCATTTCTTCCAGAAACATTCCTGTGCCTGTCCCAAAATGAATCACGGGCGTGCCGGGAGTGATCCGACTCAGCAGAAGGCGCGTGTAGGGCAACACGAACCTCCGGTAATCTTCGGGTCCAAGGCAACCAACCCAGGAGTCGAAAATCTGGACTGCTTGGATGCCCGCCTCAATCTGCGCGTTGACATACCTGGCCATTTCACAGCTCAACCGCTCCATCAGCGCGCGCCAGACGTCTTTGTCGCGGTACATCAGGCTTTTCGTGTGGCGGAAAGTCCTGGAAGCCCCGCCCTCGATCATGTAAGAAGCCACCGTAAAGGGCGCGCCGGCAAAGCCGATCAGCGGCAGGTCAGGCGGCAGGACGGCGCGCGTCCGCCGGATGGCCTCATAAAGGTAACCGAGAGACTCCTCCGGGTTCACGGTACGCAATCGGTCCAAATCACCCGGTTCACGAAGTGCTGGACGGATAATCGGGCCATCGCCCTTGCCATATTCAAGCTCGAGCCCGAGAGGTTCGATAATGAGGAGCAAGTCGGCAAAAATAATCGCGGCGTCCACGCCGAGTTTTCGGGCCGCACCGACCGTTACTTCGGCCACCAGATCAGGGCTCTTGCAGAGTTCGAGAAAGGGAACGCGCGCCCGCAGCTCGCGATATTCCTTCATAAATCGGCCCGCCTGCCTCATCAGCCAGACCGGAGTTGCATCAACGGGTTCGCGGCGGCAAGCCTTCATAAAGCGCGAGTTTTTCAACGCCTCACTGGCAACAAACCCGGCACGCGCCGGCTCCGTTACGGCCGCTCTGGAGGCGGCTTCGAACCGCTCGCCATCAGGACTCTCGCCGGAAACCGTACCGCCGGGCGGTTTACGCGGCAACAGATCAGGAGCATGGCGCGCGGCCTCAAGCACCAGGACGCCCATCTTGGGTGGCGACGCCTCAACGTCAACCGGGATGCCCGCTGCCACCAGCGCCGCGCTGCAGGTGGGGCCGATCGAGCAGACAGTCGATCGTCGCAGGGCCTTCATCAGGCCGTCCTGCGCTGATTCTTCAGCCGCCACAGCGAGGACGTTCGCAACCTGGTGACGGCTGGTAAAAAGTACGACTCTTGCACGCCCAGCGATAATGGCGCTGATGGTTTCCTTCAGCGGACCAGGGTTTTCGGGAAGCGCCCAGCGGTAAACCGGCACGCGTAACGGCCTGGCGCCGCGCGACCTCAGCTCATCAAGAAAATCCTCGTTGGGTTCACCGTACTCCTGAACTGCTACTGTGCTGCCTTGGAGGGTGAAGCTGCGGGGATTCTCATCAAGTTCCTGAAGGATTTCCTGCCAGGTGTTCGGCTCAGGCGCAATGATGGTGATCGGCACGCCGAATTCACGAAGTGCCTGCGCCGGCTTGGGCCCTCGCGCCACAATCGTTGTGGATGAGAGGCCGTGAACAATTTCTTCTACCGCGTAACGGGATTGCAGGGCCTCAAACAGCGTCCGTGTGCCGACGCCCGTCATAAACACAACGCCCTGGATATTGCCTGCCAAAAGCTGCTCGGCAAATTCGAAAACCGCAGGATTGTCCTCCAGCGGGACTTCCCTCATACTCGGTCCGACGCGCGGAACTCCTCCGAAGCGGGCGATAAGTGTCGCGATCTCATCGGCTCTGCGGCTCTCAAAGGCTGCGACCTCCAGGCCTCCAAAGTTCGGTTTCGCGCCGGTTTCGTGCGGCATAGTTTCTTTGATTTCTTTACGTGTCAGGCCCCGACTCCATATCAGTCTATCTGTTTTCAGACAGGCGCGCTACAAGCCTGCCCACTCCTTCCCGGAAGATCTGCTCATCCGTCAGTAGACTAATCACAAGGTGACCTTCGTCCCGAAAATCGTAAAAATGCCCGGGGTGAACCAGCACGCCTTCGGCCATCAGCAGGTCCACCGCCCAATCCTCGTCGCTGGCGGTTCCGAGGACTCTCAAAACCGCGTACCAGCCACCTTCTACCTTCAGGCGTGTGACCACTCGACAGGAGGCCGCTTGCTGGTCCAGCCAGCACAGATTGGAGCGCAGCCGTTGCATAATCCTGGGTTGGATCGTCTTTCGAAGCTCCAGAAGGGCCGGCAGCGCGTGGGCGAGCGGAGCGCTCACGGAAAGGTAAGTGTCAGCAATCACCTCGAGGCGTTCGAGCGCCGTCTCTAACTCCCCTTTCGGCCCGGTCACCACCAGCCATCCAAGCTTCATCTGGGGCAATGCCGAAATTTTTGACAGCCCACTCACCGTGAATGTGAGCACCTCCGATGCGGCTGCATGCGACGGAACACGATCGTCGCCGCCCTCGAGAGCGTAGTCCGCAAAAACTTCATCTGCGATCAATGCGCCCCGGTCGCCCCGGCAAGATTCGGCAAGAGTTTCGAGCTCGCCCCGCTTGACGAACGATCCCGTGGGATTGTTGGGATGTACCACGATCATGGCCTTGGGTCCAGCCACCCAGCGGTCAGACGCGTCGTCGAGGTCAATGCGCCATTCGTGCGTGTAACGCAGCGCGTAGGAAACGACCTCAAGGTCATTGATACCGGCCAGGAATTCAAAAAGAGGGTAGCTGGGCTGAGGGACAAGGACCTTGTCCCCCGGGTCCGCCAGCAGACGAAACGCGTAGGTGTAGGCCTCGCTGGTGCTGGTGGTGAGGAATACCTGATCCGGCGCGACGCTCGCGCCCCGGGCCGCGTAGTATTCGCAAACGGCCTGACGCGCGGAGAGGGGGCCGCGCGGGTCTGGTTCATAGGTCAGCGACCGCGGGTCCTCGAGCAGCTTGAGTATTTCCGGTTCAGGTGCAAAACCACAGCGGGTGGGATTCGATTCCGTAAGGTCGAGGACGGGCAAACCGTGTCGGCGGCGCTCCTCGAGTTGCCGGGTCAGACGGTTCGGCGCCAGAAGCCAGTCCGTGCGCGATGAGAACATGGTCCTTCGGTCGCGGTCTCACGGAGACTGAAGCAACCCCTGACTCCCCCGTCATCTATCGTCAGCAAGTGACAGTCCCCTCCCGGGAACCGCGATCGACGGGGCCGCTCCGTTTTTCCCTGCCTGTCCGGACGTCGCGAGCCTTTGCCCGGCGGGCATGGCTGATCAGGCTGTTTCCTTTATCACTTTAAACAGGCCCATCAGTGACTCTCGAGTGCTCTCTACCTTGTTTCCATCCGGGCGCCGGTAATGGGTTTCAAGGGACATGTCACCCTGATATTTGTCGCGGCGGAGCGCTTCAAATTGTCCCTTCCAGTCGATAAACCCGCCGCCGACGGGTGCCCATTGCAGTTTGCCGTTGGGTCCTTTCCTGACGTCCTTGATGTGCATGTGCGGGAACAGACCCTTCACGTGACTGTACCCGTTGGGATAGGGGATCTCCTTGAGCATGGCCGCGTTTCCCGGGTCCCAGTTTCCGCGCAGGTAGGGCGAATTGACGTCGCGGAGAATTTTGCCTAGCTCTTCGCCCGTCCCGATGTTGCACTCATGCTCGTTTTCAAGAATCAGGACGATATCATTCTCGCCCGCCAGTTTGGCCGCCTTCGCCAGCCGGTCGCGTACGTAGGGATAAGCCTTTTCCGGCTCCGCTACGCGCCAGTAGCTGAAGATGCGCACCTTGCGCGTGCCGAAAAACCGGGCCAGCTTGAACGATTGCTGAAGCAGGTGATCCGAATCCTGCTCAGTGAAGTCGGCCCGGAACGTGTCCCGCTTCTCCCCCTTCTTCGCAGGCATTTGCGGAAGGTTGTACTTGAAAATCGGTGAGCCGATGTCGGTCACTTTCAGGTGATGCTTGTCAATCAGACCTTTGGCCTTGTCCAGGTCCGCCTGCGGCGCGTTCATGATGTTCTTCCGCCATATGTCGCGCAGCTCGGCGTACCCGAGGTCGTAATGCGAGATAAAGTCCAGCGCCTCTTCAAAATTCTCGGTAATTTCGTCAGTAATAATTCCGAGTTTCCAGCCCATAGCCCTCGAAGCCGCCGCAGCCTTCAAGTATGCCACACTCGGCAGGGCCGCAAGCGCAGCCCCCATAAACGTCCGGCGGGTCCACGTCTTTCCCATTGATGCTCCTTCCACTGGGTAAGAATTCAAAGCCAGATGACGGTGCCATATTACCGCAAAAGTCACTATTTGCAACAGCCAGCTTGGTCCAACTGAATCGTCGCTGCCGGCAATTCCTCGCGGATTACCTCCCGGCCGGTCCTGCGAGACCCACGCGCAACCGACCGCGGGAGCCCGAGCCAGACCCTATTTAGCAATAATTGATCGCTTTTCCGTTCGTCTCCGGCTGGTTGTTCAGTCGCGAAAATCCGATTGGCGCAAAATCAGAGACTCGGCTGAGTTATGTAGGCTCTCGCCGTCGGTTTGTGGTTCGCGGGGCACTACCACCGGAGGCGAAGCGACATGAATCGTCGTCCCCTCGGCGGTTGAAGTCGGACCACTGCGCGGCTTTTCATTTCCAATTGTATTTTGGGTTTCGGGCCCTGCCTGCGCTTGGCCGGGCGACGCGCAGGCGAGAGTGACGGTGACAGCAATCAGGCCGAGGCATTGAGTGAGTCGTTTTGGTCGCCCGCCGCTGGCACGCGCTCCCAAGCCCCGCCGCCTTTTATCTGTCTCGCGGGGAGGCGGCTCAATGCGCGAGCTGGCAGATGCCGACAATCGGGCTCCTGGCTTCGATGGCTATCGCTGTGTCTCGGCGATCGACTGATTTTCGCTGAACGGTACAGGGCCCTCGATAGCATTATACCGGCTGTGCACGACAATCAAAAAAGGCTCGTCAGAGACGCGTCTGGCCCCCCGGCGGAGCAGGAGAAACCGGGATACCGCAGGAGAGGCGTCAGGCTGCCTCCCGGATCGCACGCGAAACTCAAAATTGCTCTTTTACCGCCGCCAGGGATTACAATGGCTGTTCGTTCTTTCAGGCAGGGAATCATTTGTTTGGAGGGAATGTTGATGCGCTTCTTCCGCTCTTGCGTTGTTATCGCGCTCATGGGATTCACTTCGATCTGTTTCGGGCAGCAGTTATCTGAAGGCCGCCTGATGCGTTTCCCTGATATTTATAAGGATAAAGTGGTCTTCAGCTACGCGGGCGATTTGTGGTTCGCGTCCGCTTCCGGTGGTGAGGCCCGCAGGATCACCACCAGTCCGGGCCTGGAACTCTTCCCCAAGTTTTCACCCGACGGCAAATGGATTGCCTTCACGGCGCAATACGACGGCAACTTTAACGTCTACGTAATGCCGAGCGAGGGCGGCCAGCCGCGCCAGTTGACTTATCTGCCCGACGTCGCCAGCATTCCCGAGCGCATGGGTCCGAACAACGAGGTGATCACCTGGTATCCCGACAGCAAGCGCATCCTCTTCCTCTCGCGCCGCTCCACCTTCAACACCTGGTTTGGCCAGCTTTACACGGTCAGCATTGACGGCGGCCTTCCCGAAAAGTTTCCGCTGCCCAAGGGTGGCCTCACCACCTTTTCGCCCGACGCGACCAAAATTGTCTATAACCGCATCTTCCGCAATTTCCGCACCTGGAAGCGCTACACAGGCGGCATGGCACAGGACCTGTGGCTCTACGACCTGAAGGCCAACACCATCGAGCAGCTCACCCACTATGCGGGAACGGATACCTTCCCCATGTGGCACGGCGACACCATCTACTTCACTTCTGACCGCGGCCTCGACAAGCGCCTGAACCTTTACAGCTATGATCTCGGCAACAAAAAAGTCACCCAGTTGACGCACTACACCGATTTCGATGTGATGTGGCCCAGCTTGGGGCCGGATTCCATCATTTTTGAGAATGGCGGCTACCTTTACATCTTCGACCTGAAGAGCCACAAGGCCCGGAAGATGACGGTGACCCTGCCCGGCGATCGTGACCAGATGCGGCGCCGCTGGGAAAACGTCGGCAAGCTGATCTCCGCCTTCGATCTTTCGCCCGAGGGCAAGCGGGCGCTCTTCACGGCGCGCGGAGACGTTTTCACCGTGCCCGCCGAACACGGCAGCATCCGCAATCTCACCCAGACCCCGGACATCCAGGAAAGAGACGCGGCCTGGTCGCCCGACGGCCAGTGGGTGGCTTATGTCTCGGATCGCACCGGCGAGAACCAGCTCTACATCCGGCCGCAAAAGCAGTCCGGCGAGGAGACCCAGATCACCACCGACAATAAAGTCTTTCTGCTGCCGCCCGCCTGGTCGCCGGATAGTACCAAGCTGCTCTATGCCGACTCCACCCTGCATCTTTATTATGTGAACGTCCACGACAAGAAGCCCATCCTGATTGACCAGGGCAAGTATTCCGACCTCACCCAATACGTCTGGTCGCCGGACAGCAAGTGGGTGGCCTATGCCAAGGCCGCGAGCAATAACAACGATGCCATTTACCTCTATTCACTGGCCGACAAAAAGATCACCGCCGTCACCACCAGCTTTACCGAGAGCTCGAATCCGGCCTTCGATCCCGGCGGGAAGTATCTCTACTTCCTCTCCAATCGCACTTACAACGAAGTGCTGGGACCCTACGACATGGAGTTCTCAAATCCCAAGTCGACGGGCATTTTTGCCGTCACGCTGCGCGCCGACCTGCCTTCTCCCTTCGCTCCCCGCAGCGACGAGGTTGCCGCCAGCAAGCCCAAATCGGCCTCGGAATCCGAAGCAGAGGCCAAGAAGAAAGAGAAGGCTCAGGAAGACGCTCTGAAGAACTTCAAAATCGACCTCGAAGGAATTGAAGGCCGCGTGGTTGGCCTGCCCATTCCGCCGGGCAATTACAACGACCTCCAGGCCAACAAAGGCAACGTCTTTTACGTGTCTGCGCCGACAATGGGCCTGAGCGGCCCGCTGCCCGGAGAGTCTACTGCCATCCACGTGTTTGACATGGAGAAGCGCAAGGACAGTGTGCTGATGGACGGCGCGAACAACTACACGCTCTCTTTTGATGGCAATAAATTGCTCTATTCGGCGCCCAGCGCAGCCGCAGGCGGCGCAGCAGCCGCCCTGTTTGAAGAAGGCGGCAGTTCGCAGACCTTCGGCATTATTGATGCCAAGCCGCCGGAAAGAGAACCGCAGCACGTTGGCGCCGGTGCCCTGAACCTGGCCGCCATGCAGATGGATGTGGATCCTGCGGCAGAATGGAAAGAAATTTTCGACGATATGTGGCGGCAGGAACGCGACTACTTTTTTGAAAAATCGATGAACGGCGTGGACTGGGCCAGGGTGCGGGAGAAATATGCGGCCCTGCTGCCTTACGTAGGCAACCGCTTTGACCTGAATTACATCCTTGGCGAAATGTTGGGCGAGCTTTCAAATTCGCACACTTATGTGGGCGGCGGCGACTTTCCCGATCTTCATCCCGTGGACGTCGGCCTGCTGGGCGTGGATTTTGAAGCGGACACTGCCAGCGGATTCTATCGCTTCAAGAAAATCTATCCTGGGCAGAACTGGGACCCTGCCGTGCGTTCGCCGCTCACCGAACCCGGCGTGAAGGCGAAGGAAGGCGATTACCTGCTGGCCGTAAACGGGAAACCCTTGCACCTTCCTGAAAATCCCTACAAGCCGTTCGTGAACACAGCGGACCAGGACGTCACCCTCACCGTCAACAGTAAACCCGCCACGGAAGGCTCCTGGGACGTGCTGGTGAGGCCCATCCGCAGCGAATTCAAGCTGCGCGAACTCGACTGGATTGAAACCAACCGCGAGAAGGTCGATAAGGCAACCGGCGGCAGGGTGGGTTACGTTTACCTGCCCGACATGGAAGACACCGGCCTGAATGAATTTGTGAGGCAGTACTTCCCGCAGATCCGAAAAGAGGGCCTCATCTTCGACGTGCGTTACAATGGCGGTGGCTTTGTTGACCAGATCATCCTGGAACACCTGCGCCGCATTCTGGCCGCCATGGAATCCGCCCGCAACTTTGAGAGCAATACCATCCCCGACAACGTCTTCCACGGATATATGGCTGACCTGAGCAACCGCTACAGCGCCTCGGACGGCGACTTCTTTACCTACTTCTTCAAGAAATACAAGCTGGGCCCGGTGATCGGAGAACGCACCTGGGGCGGCGTGCGCGGCATCCGCGGTTACATCCCGGAAATCGATGGTGGATACTTCACGCGGCCGGAATTTTCGCTTTATGGGCTCGACAGCCAATGGATCATCGAGAACCACGGCGTGGCGCCCGACATCGAGGTGGACAATCGTCCCGACCTGGTGATGAAGGGCCAGGACCCCCAACTGGAACGCGCCATCCAGTACCTGATGAAGGAAATCCAGGAGCACCCCAAGAAGCTGCCGCCGCGTCCGCCGGATTTGCCAGCGTATCCACCGGGACCGGGAGAGTAGCCGCGAAGTTCGCTCCGCGCTTGTCATCCTGAGCGCAGCGAAGGATCTGCTTTCGGCGCTTTGGTGAAAGAACAGATTGTTGCTGCACATCACGGCGGGTAATACTGAAAACCCGCGGGCGGCAGAAACCGCTGTCTCCTTCCCGCTTCGCGAAAGGGTCAGATGCGGCTAACAAACTCCGGCCATTCTCGCTGATCGCCTAAAAGGCAAGGCATCTTTGATATTATGCCGTTCGTGGATCATCAGGTTCGGCTCGATTTCACGCCCAACGCGCAGAGGATTCAATGTTAACAACTTCAGGAGGTATAGGAATGGCCGAGGAAGTTCGCCTTTGGGAAGTGGATGATGACAGCTTAATAGAAATCAGCCGTGCCAAGCTGGACAAGGAGGACCGTATCGAGAAATGGGTCCTGCGCGACATCTCCGTTCTAGCTTCGGACTTGCTCGCCATCGGTGAACAGTTGGAAACCGCATACGGCAAGTTTATTGATCTGTTGTGCATGGATTCGTCCGGGGGACTCGTCATAGTAGAACTAAAGCGTGACAAAACGCCGCGTGAAGTAACCGCGCAAGCGTTGGACTACGCATCGTGGGTGAAGATGCTGAATGCAGACGAAATCGAGGCCATCGCGTCAGCGTATCTCAAGGGGCAGTCACTCGAATCAGCGTTCAAAAAGAAATTCAATGCCGAGCTCCCGGACGTGCTCAACGAACATCATTCGATGCTGGTCGTGGCTTCGGAAATAGATGACAGCACAGAGCGAATCATCCGTTACCTCTCAGAAGCGGGAATTAGCATAAATGCGGTGAGCTTTTGGTTCTTTCAATCGAGAGATGGTCGGGAATTCCTCTCTCGGACATTCACGGTTGCCCCGGAAGAAGCCGAGAAAACCAGTGCGAAAGGAAAACGGACCGTTCCCAGTCCTGCGGAGATGGAGCGTCGAGCAGAGGATGCTGGCGTCGGCGAAATCTACCGCCAGTGTGTTCGTACTCTTGCTCCTTGCTTCGAAAATCATGGGACGAATAAGACCGCGCTGTGGTTTTCCGGTGCTATTGAGGATGGCTCATCGCGCAAGATGATTTTGTCGCTCATACCCGGCAAGAGTAGCAACCAGAAAGGTTTGAGATATCAGGTCTATGGGAAGAGGCTTGCCGACTATGCTGACACAACAACAGACGTCATCCTTAAACACCTGCCGAGCGGCCCGGAAGATTATGCTTACTATCCAACGGCACCAGATGATTTCAGAGGCTGGGCGGGGTACATCCGAAGCCATGAAGAAATTCAGCGGATCGCCGACCTTTTTGTGACGAAAGAGGGAGCGGCTGCACCGCACTGAAGCTGGATCGATGCGCTGCCGCCAGAACTGCCAGCTTATCCCCCGGGCCCGGCACAGTAGCACGCACTTCGCTCCATGCCTGTCATCCTGAGCGCAGCGATGGATCTGCTTAAGGCGTTCGAGGGTGGGAACAGCAGATGCTTCGCGTAGTTTACGCTGGACCCCCTCTCTCGCCGTGCGGGATCAGGGCCGCGTTCGCGCGTGGGAGGCGAACGGGCTCAGCATGACGGGTCTTGTTCACGTATACGCACCTCCACAGGCAAGAGTGCCTGTGCTACCTCTTGACCAATGATATAGATTCGTCTATATTAACTATCTAAAATTATATAGAGGTGGATATCCGAACTATGGACTTTTTGGGTGTTCGCGAAGCGGCGCAGCGGCTGGGCGTCAGTTATCCCACCGTGAAGCAGTGGATCTACCGCGGCAAACTCCGCACGGTGAAGACCGTGGGCGGGCATCATCGCATCGCGCAATCGGAAATTGACCGCCTGCTGTTCCAGCAGGGCCGCCAGGCGCAGACGGCGCAGCATTCCAAGCCTCAGCTTCCCAAAGCGCGTCCGGCAACGGGAACTGGCCTTCAGGAATTCATCAGCGGAAGAAACCAGTTGGTGGGCCGGATTGTCGGGCTCAAGACCATCGGCCTGCTCACAAAAGTTTCTCTCGATGTCGGCGGGCAGATTGTCACCTCCGTCATCACGCGCGATGCCTGCCTCGACCTGAAACTGAAAGTGGGCGACACGGCCGCGGCACTCATCAAGGCCACGGAAGTGATGATCATCCGGCCCAACTGGAAAGCTTCCTGAGCACTCACTCGCCCCGGCCAGGAACTGTAGATCTCCAAGATGAAATCCATGCTCCGTCGCGCAAATAAATTCGTCATGCTGCTCGCGCCACTTCTCGCGTGTGCTGTTTTCTCCTGCAGCCGCCACGGTTCTCGATTGGTTGGAACCGACGGGGGACAAATCACCGTTGCCGCGGCCATCAGCCTGAAGGACGCCTTTCTTTCCATGGCGCAAACCTATCAGGAACGCACCGGCGACAAGGTAAATTTCAGCTTTGGCGCTTCCGGCGAGCTGTTGCGACAGATCGAAGCCGGCGCACCCATTGACGCCTTTGCCAGCGCGGGCCAGCGCGAGATGGACGATCTGCAATCAAAAGGAATGGTGGAAGTCGCTACCCGTGCTGACTTCGCACGCAACTCGCTCGTGATGGTGGCGCCCGCCGGGTCCACGCTCGGCTTGAACGCCGTCAGCGACCTGGCGCGGCCTGCGGTCAAAAGGATTTCCATCGGGAATCCCAAAACGGTGCCGGCGGGGATGTACGCGCAGCAGATGCTGGCCCACATGCAATTGTGGCAAAAACTCCAGCCCCGCCTGATTTTTGCGGAAAACGTCCGGCAGGTGCTGGAGTACGTGGAGCGAGGAGAGGTAAACGCGGGAATTGTTTACTCCACCGACGTGAGCATTGCGCATGGCGAGGTGCAGGTGGCGGCGCGCGCTCCCGAAGGGACCTACGGTCCGATTCTCTATCCCATCGCCACAATCAAGGGAAGCCCGCATCCCGGCGCGGCGAAGGAGTTCGTGCGCTTCGTGCTGGCGCCCGATGGGCGGCGCGTGCTTCAAGAATTCGGGTTCCTTCCGGTAAAGTAGTCAATGATCTGGTCGGCTTTCAAATTATCGCTGCTGGTGGTGAGCGTGGCGACGTTGGCAGTCACGCTGGCGGGCACGGCGCTGGCATTTCTTCTGGCGCGGCGCGAATTCCACGGCAAGGAAGCGCTGGATTCACTGGTAATGCTGCCCATGGTGCTGCCGCCCACGGTGACCGGCTACTATCTGATTCTCCTGCTTGGCAGGCGCGGCCTTCTGGGCCGCTATCTATTTTTAATGACGGGATGGACAATCGCTTTCACCTGGGAAGCAGCGGCGATTGCCGCCGGTGTGATGGCGCTGCCGCTGATGGTGAAGTCGGCGCGGGCGGCGCTGGAATCAATTGACCGGCGCTACGAACTGGTCAGCTTCAGCCTGGGCAAGAGCGAGTTCGAAACGTTCTTCCGAGTCACGCTGCCGCTGGCTTCGCGCGGAATCCTGGCCGGAGTGGTGCTCAGCTTTGCGCGGGCGCTCGGAGAATTCGGCGCTACGCTGATGCTGGCCGGAAACATTCGCGGCAAAACGCAGACCATGCCGCTGGCGATTTATGAAGCGTTCATCTCCGGCGAAGACCAGAAGGCCCAGGTCATGGCGGTGATTCTTACAGTGACATCGATCGCGGTGATCTACCTGACCAACGTGCTGACCCGTCCGCCGAAGGCCGCATAACCCATGCTGAACGTCGCCATCAAAAAGCAGTTCGCCTCAAATGGCCGCGCCGGCTTTGCGCTCAGTGCCGATTTCACGGCCAGCCAGGGCATCACGGTACTGTTCGGAGCGTCGGGATCGGGCAAGACAACCACGTTGCGCTCGATTGCCGGCATGGTGACGCCGGACGCCGGAAGGATATCGCTGGGCAATGCGGTCTATTTCGACTCCGCCGCGCGGGTGGACCTCGCCATGCAAAAGCGCCGCGTGGGATTTGTTTTTCAGGATTACCTGCTGTTTCCGCACCTGAGCGCGGCTGAAAACGTCGCCTACGGGGCCAAGGCGCGGCACGAGCACGCTCGACAGCAACAGGCCGGCGAATTGCTCAAACTGGTAGGTGTGGACTATGCCGCTGGCCGCCGGCCCGCAGAGCTTTCCGGCGGTGAGCAGCAGCGCGTGGCGCTGGCCCGCGCGCTGGCCTCAGACCCCGCCATTCTGCTGCTCGATGAACCGCTCTCCGCCGTGGACGTGGCAACCCGATCGCGGCTGCTCGATGAAATCGTCGAAGTGCAACGGAAAACCGGCATTCCGTTTCTTTACGTCACCCACAGCCCGGCGGACGCGGTGCGCATCGGCGATTCGCTGTTGGTGATGTCGGAGGGCAGCATCGTCCAGCAGGGCAGGCCGCTGGAGGTGTTCAATGCGCCGCTCAACGTTCCGGCGGCCCGCGTGTTGGGAACGGAAAATATTCTGGTGGGAAGGATTGCCGGGCATCAGCCGGAGGAGGGCATCAGCATTGTTGATCTCGGCGGGTGCCGGATGGTTATTCCCCGCAGCCAGCTTGCCGATGGCAGCCGCGTCACCCTTGGCATCCGCGCGGAGGACATCATTATTTCCCGGGAACGCATCGGCCGCACCAGCGCGCGGAACCTGCTGGCGGGGAAGGTGCGGCATCTGCTGCGCGACGGAGAGAGCATCGAACTGGTAGCAGCTTGTGGAGTCGATCTCAAAGTGCGTGTCACGCCACAGGCCGAGCGCGCGCTTGAGCTCGCACTCGACGTAGAGATTTATCTCCTCATCAAAGCGAGTTCCTGCCACATCCTTGGTTGACGTGCCAGCGCGAAATCAGCTTGCGAGCTTGAGGCGCTTAAATCCATCGATGATAAACATGCGCATGAGGACCTGGTAGGGAACGCCGCGAGCTTTCGCTTCGGCCTTGAGCTCCAGGATCAATTCAGGGTCGAGAGCCACCGAAGTGGGCTGCTTGCGAGACTCTTTCCGCCTCTTCATTGCAGCCTTGATCTTCGCCGGCTCAAAATCGACCTTTCGGTATTGGGATTCATTCTTCACGTAGCGACTCTAAAACTTCCTTTGTCCTCAGTGGATTGGCCCAAGGCTCTCTCCGTGCGGTCCCACAACATGAAAGCTTGGCTCTGGTCGATCCATCCTGAGGAGAACGCCGTTCTTGGGCCCGGTAAACTCAATTATCGGGTGCGGTCCCGGGGTAAAAAACAGTCCTGATCCCTTGTCGATGTTGCCACCTATGTAGGTAGCAAGACTCAGGCCCATAAAACTCGCCCCAACTTGCCCTTTGACAATTCCGTCCCTCCCGGCGAAGAAGTCCAATTCCGGCTCGTGCTGGTCGAATCCGAGCTGGGCCACCGAAGGGCCGTTCGGGTCATTCAGGAATAGGTACGCGTTGTCAGGCCTAGCGCATAGAGATGCTGTCGGCTTGCCCTTCGAGTCAGATAAAATTAAGTCTGGTCCCTGCGACGCAATCGCCAGTTCTGCTCTGCGTACTCCATTCGAATCCGTTAGCGACAAATGCGGTCCTTGAGGCTCCACAACAAGCCCGACGCCCCGCTTGCCATCTGCACCGAACAACACTAGAAGTCATTTCAAAACCCCATGGAACCTATTGAAATGCTTGACCAGACGCGAGCAATTCCAAACGAGGGAGTAGACGTTCGGATTAAGTCTTTTATTTTCAGTACAGGCATGCCTCGTGGCTC